>CAZMNE010000006.1:0-31520 GCA_964567645.1 uncultured Gammaproteobacteria bacterium | reverse complement strand
GTTGTCAGGATGAAAACCTGGTGTCCTAACCACTAGACGAAGGGGCCAAAAAAAATATCCCTTTCGGACAAAACTAAAAGTATTTTTATTTTATAGGTATTTTGATAACTTGTCAATATCTTTATAAAACCCTTAATTTAAAGGAATTCTTTAAAAAAATCACTTTCTATTTAAGGGTATTGACAATTTTTTATTTATATGCTAGAATACTTAGTTATGTTTTAAAAAGTTAAAAACCGATTTAAACGGGTCAGGCACGACAAGCATGGGATTTTCTTTCAGGGTTTCTAAGGCACTTGCTTTAAAATTCCTAAAAGAAATTTTCTTGCCTATCCCGTTTAAGTCGGTTTTTTTTATTACTCATTTTCAGAAATATTTTCTGTAGATTCAGAGTTATTATTTTCTGCTTCAGGCATTATTTCCAAAACATTATTATCGCTATCTGTTTGAATTTCTTCAGTCTTAGGCTCTACTCCTACCAAACAAACCTCTCTCCAAGGGACATACTTAGAATAAAATCGATTCTCAACCTTATTTTCATTTTCTAGTCCTGAATTATAAACAACTGTATAATCAAAATAAGCTTCCGCTCCAGAATGAGCACTTTCAGTACATTTCCTCTGGCCAGGAGCTAGCTCGGTTGTCTCAATAATTTGAGTTGGGCCAGGCCTAACAATATTATAAATAACTGGATAAGTTGTAGTAGAAATCCTGCCATCAGAGGTTCCCCAAAAATCAAAATACATATCATTAGTCCCCTCAAATCTAGCCTGAATTAGAATATTATTTTCAGTATCATTAAGAAACTTTAAATCGGGGCGCGGAGTATAAATAGTAGCATCGGTTCCGGCTGGCTCATAATAAGAAACCCTATAAGAATGATTTCTCCTCTCTGTTATAGGCAATCCCGTCGCTAGAGCTGTTCTAAATAAAGTTGTAGCCACCTGACATAATCCGCCACCATACTCAGCAATAGTTTTATTTCCCTTAATAACTAGTTCTGGTAAATAACCAGCTTCTTTATTGGTTTCTCCTAAGGCTGCCACTAAAGAAAATTCTTCACCTGGCTTAATTATTAAACCATGCAACTTATCAGACCCCACTTTAATATTGTGGCGACGATTAACCGACGAACCAGCATAATTAGAATGTCCACTGCCAATTATTTCTTTAATTCCCATATCATTAAAATTTTCTACTTTATCAACCGGATCTGTTTCAATTGTTAATAATAGGTTAGACATATCCCGGCTATTAAAAGCCTCCTCTAAAGAACTAAAAGTAGCTTCGTAATTTATCTTTAAACCATCTTCTCCAGGATTAAATACCGTAACTTTATCATTACTAAACTCAAATTCAGGAAAAACTGGATCTCGCTCAACCTCGGGCTTTATTTTTTCATCCAAAAATTTATAAAAGCTTTCTTCTCTTAAACCAATTTTTGGCCCAATAAATTTATTATTAAAATATTCTGGTTTTAAACTAAGCCATTTAGCAAAATCTAGTTTTGTAACCTCAAAAACCTTATCATCATCAAGATAAATTAAATTAAAAGAAGCTAAGCTTAATAATTCTTCGGCTATCAATTCCATGCCCAAAGAGTCTTCTTTTTTAATTATTGGCTCTCGGCTATCTAAAATTAAATTAATTTCTTGATTCTGTAAAAGTTTAATTCTCTCATTTAAATCAGATAAAAACTTAATGGTGTCTATTTCTCGACCAAATTCTTCAGGAGAAATTTCAAAAGAAATTGCTTCTGGAGAAATATCTTCTTTGATTATTAAATCAGCATTCTTAGAAAAATTTTCTGCTTTAATAAAATTCTCTTCCAAAACTTTAGCCAAGTCTTCTTGATTAATTATATAAAATAAATTTAAATATTCTGGAGAAAATAATAATCTTATTTTAGTTAAAATATCTTTAAAATTACCTTCTCGCCCCACTAGATAAGCCTCTTCAATCGATTTTTCAATATCGAAAATTAAAGTTTGAGAAACAGAGTCTAATTCCGAAGAATAAACAAAATTATGCCAAACAAATGAATGATTATTTAAATTAATTTTAATACCCCGTTTTTCAAAATCATCAACTTTTTTCAATATTAAATCTTCGGCTTGCTCAACTGTTAACCCAGAAATATTTGTCCCGGCTAAATAGACATTAGGATAAATTTTGTTTTCATATTTTTTTTCTAAAAATAAAAACCCAGCTAATAAAAAAATAAGCAAGAACAATAAAATATTCGAGCTTAAAAAAATCAATTTCTTGGATTTTTCTGTCATAAAATTCTAATTATTTTTATTCACTGATGTCCAAAATTTCATTTAAAACATCTCTGGCTAAAATTTTTCTGTTTGCTATATTCTCTTCCGAAGAGATAATTATATTAACAGGTTCATTAATTTCTATATTCTTTGGCAAATATTCTAAGGGCCAAAAAATTTTTTTATTATTATCAACATCATTTAAAACAGCCTGATTTGCTTCTATTTTGGTTAAAATAAATTTTTTTTCAATCATAAATTAGGATTTAATCTTAATTTTGATTTGTTGCTCTTTATAAAGTTTTTCTAAAACAATTGTTAAAACTCCATTTTCTAAAATAGCTTCAATTTTTTTATTATCAACCTCTTCGGGTAAAATAATAGTTCTAGAAAAAGAACCAAAATAACACTCCTGTAATAAACAATCGGCTTCATCAATTAAAACATCGTGCTCTCTTTTTCCTTTGATAGTCAAAATATCTCTATTTAAAGAAATAAATAAATTCTCTGGCTTAACGCCAGCCATAGTTGACTTAATAACTATATTTTCGTTAGTCTGATAAACATCAACTAATAATTGTCCCTCTGTCAACTCCTCTTCTAGCCATTCAAAGGAAGGATTATCATCTTCATTAAAAGTTGATATTTTATAAGTATTTGGTTTTTCTTTTTTGAATATATTCATAATTTTGTGGGCATAGATGGACTTGAACCGTCGACCCCCGCCTTATAAGGGCGGTGCTCTAACCAACTGAGCTATATGCCCAAAATACTTATTAAACAAGCTACGTTTAAAGTGGGTATATCCCGACTCGAACGGGAGACCTCTACGATGTCGACGTAGCGCTCTAACCAACTGAGCTATATACCCAAAATAAAAAATCAGCTTGGCTTTTTAAAAACTAACCATTTAAAATATTACCATTATTAAAATATTTTTTCAAGACGATGAGTAATATCCGAGACAATCTCTTTTTCGATGTCTTTAATAGGACGACTAACAGAAGCTTGAGCAATTTTTTTAGTTCCCTCTGGTTTAAACTTTTTTAATAAATCCAAGGAATTAATATTTTTAGTAGAATAAACAACCACATTAGTTTTAAAAATATTTTTTTCATTATCACTATGAACAATTATAGTTTTATCAGAAAAATCCTTCTTATCTTCTTCTCTAATATAATTATTATCTAAAACAGACAACTCTGTTAAGGAATAAAAAATAACAATAATCTTGGCCGTAGGGATACTGACAATTAATTCATCAACAACATCCTGAAGATTTTCCTCCCCAGAATTAGATTCTCTAAAATCATTTTTAAATAAAGTTGCCCAAACTATATGGTTATCCTCTGATGAAGATAAATTATTTAAAACTCGACCCCATAATTTTAAAGTGTTTAAACTACGAGAACGATACAAATTAGTTACAATTTCTTCTCTTTTGGCCCCTAGTTCAATTAATTTAGAAGTTGAACTCAAAGCTTTAGGAGTCAAATTAGGCGTTTTAAAGCTTTTAGTTTTAAATATTATTCCGGTTAATAAACACGTAGCTATGTCTTCTGATATTTCTTTATATTTATAATCCAATAAAATATCAAAAATTATTTCTGTGACTGCTACAGCATTTAAATCAATTATATTTAATTGACCGAACTCTTCATTTTCGGGGCTATGATCAATATTAATAATCGGAGTTTTGTAAAAGAAATCAACATTGCTATCATAAATTTTTCCTAAAGACTCTAAATCATGACAATTAATAGCAATGATTAAATCATATTTAAAACCACTCATACTAGATTTAATATCTTCGTTAGTGAAAAAACCATCTTGGGGAGAAATAATAAAATTTAATTTATCTTCTTCTATAGTATATTTTATTTGACTAACCTTAGCATTTTTTAAATCAACCGAAACAACAAATTTCATTAAATTTTCTAAAGATGTTTTTATTTCACTAAAAGAAGGTAAAAATTTAAAAGAATCAATGGGGGTTTTAAAATTTAAACCATTTTTCATTTTTTCAGCTCCAATTTCTACATTTTTTCCCATTTTTTTTAGATATAAAGCCAAAGCTAAAGAGCCGGAAATAGCATCTCCGTTCCAATCGATAGGAAAAGTAATCAAAATATTTGAAGACTTCTCAATTAAATTAAAAAATTGTTGACTAATTTTCATTTTTTAAATTATTCAAAATATTAACTAATAACTATATATTTATTTAAGAAAATAGTCAACCGTAATAATTGACCTGTGATATTAATTTTGTTAAGATAATGCTATAATTTATATTATAATTCTGATAAAATTACTAAAAATATGGCTCAAGAAATGGATAAAACCTACAATTCATCCGAAAAAGAGGATAAAATATATGAAAAATGGGAAAAATCAGGCTTTTTTAATCCTGATAATTTAAATTTGCCAGAAAATGCCCCTAATTATTCTATGGTTTTACCTCCTCCAAATATTACTGCCAAGCTCCATCTAGGCCATGCCTCGACCATTGCTATAGAAGATTTATTTATTAGATTTCATCGCATGAATGGTTATCGAACGCTTTGGATCCCGGGAACTGATCATGCTGCCATTGCTACCCAAAACGTTGTTGAAAAAAAAATATTAATCGAAGAAAAAAAAACTAGACATGATTTAGGGAGAGAAGAATTTTTAAAAAAGGTTTGGGAGTTTTTAAATGAGACCCAAAATACTATTTTAAACCAAACCAAAAAATTAGGAGCCTCTATTGATTGGAGTCGCCAAGCTTTTACCTTAGATGAACAAAGGCAAAAGGCCGTCAGAAAAATGTTTTCAGATATGTATAAGGAGGGGGTTATCTATCAAGGGGAAAGAGTTATTAATTGGTGTCCTCGATGTAAGTCCACTTTGGCTGATGACGAAGTTGAATACAAAGAACAAAAAACTTTTTTATATACCTTCAAATACGACCAGAATTTTCCTATAGCCATCTCGACTACCAGGCCAGAAACAAAACTAGGTGACACTGCCATCGCCGTAAACCCTAGAGATAAAAGATATAAAGAATACGTTGGTCAAACTATTTCTGCTAATTTTTGCGGTCAAAAATTAAACATCAAAATTATAGCTGATATTAATGTTGATATGAATTTTGGCACCGGAGCTCTAGGGGTAACACCCGCTCATTCTATGATTGATTCACAAATGGCTCAAAAAAATAATTTGAAAAGCATCAAGGTTATATCAGAAGATGGAAAAATACGAGATGGTTTTAATAATTTTTCTGGAAAAGATGTTTTAGAGGCTAGAAAAATGATTGTAGAGGAATTAAAAAAAGATAATTTAATTTTATCAGAAGAAGAATTAATAAACAATTTATCTATTTGTTATCGTTGTAATACTCCAATCGAACCGCTACCGTCCAAGCAATGGTTTATTAGTGTTGATAAAAAAATAAATCGACTTGAAAATAAATCTTTAAAAGAATTAGCCATAGAAGCAGTTACCAACAAAAAGATTGAGATAATTCCAGAAAGATTTAATAAAAGATATTTAGACTGGATGAATAATTTACATGACTGGTGCATTAGTCGTCAAATTTGGTTTGGTCATCAAATTCCAGTTTGGTACAAAGGCAAAGAAATATACGTAGGAGAAGAAGCTCCTATCGGAAATGACTGGAAACAGGATCCCGACACCCTAGATACTTGGTTTTCTTCTGGTATGTGGACCTTTTCCACTCTGGGATGGCCAAACAATTTTTTAAACAATTTAAAAAACGGAGATTTACAAAAATTTCATCCTACTCAAATGCTAGAAACTGGTTATGAAATTATAACTCTTTGGGTTTCTCGAATGATAATGATGTCCTTTTTTGCCTTAAACGAAATACCGTTTGAAAAAGTATATTTACATGGCATGATATTAGATGAAAAGGGCAAAAAAATGAGTAAATCAAAAGGAAACGGAATAGATCCAATAGACATGATAGAAAAATTTGGCACCGATGCCTTGCGCCTATCTCTTTTAATCGGAAATACTCCCGGCAATGATGTTAGGATTAGTGAGGAAAAAATTGCCAGCGCCAGAAATTTTATTAATAAACTTTGGAACATCAGCCGATTTATAATCTCTGATAACCAAGATTTTTCTGATGATTATGATACAAAAAATCTCAACTTAAGTGATAAGTGGATATTAAGTAAATTAAATAAATTAATAAAAAAAGCCTCCCTTAATATTAAGGAGTATAAATTTGCTACAGCCGGAGAAGATCTCCGAGAATTTACTTGGAATGATTTGGCTGATTGGTATTTAGAATCAAAAAAATTTGAAAAAAACAACAATACCAGAAAAATATTAATATTTGTTTTAAAAAATATTTTAAAACTTTGGCACCCTTTTATCCCTTTTGTAACAGAAACCATCTGGGAAGAAGTTAAAGAAGAAGAATTATTAATAATAACTAAATGGCCTGAAATTAATAATATTAATTTAGAAACAGAAGAAAATAATTTTGAATTGATAAAAAAAATAATCACCAGCGTTAGAAATGCTAGATTTGCTAATAAAATTGAAGTTAGTAAAAAAATTAAAGCTCAAATATTAGCTGAAAACCAAAAAGAAATAATATTCTCGCAACAACATTTGATTAAAAATTTAAAAACCGGAATAGAGGAAATAGAGTTTATAACTAAAGAAAATAGACCCAAAGCAGATAAAACCATTCTAATAACATTAGAAGGTGTAGAAATTTATTTAATCGGAGCTATTGATGAAGAAAAAGAAGCAAAACGTCGAAAAAAAGAAATAGAAAATTTAGAAAAAATGATAACCACAATAACAACAAAATTAAATAACCAAGATTTTGTAAAAAAAGCTCCAATAGAGCTAGTTAAAAAAGAAAAAAATAGACTGCAAGGATACCAAAAAGAATTAAAAAAAATAAAATTATAAAAATAAATTATATATTATGACTTTAAAAAAATGCCTATTAACAATGGTTAGCCTAACTTTATTATTATGGTCAATTTTTATTTTTTTAATTATTGTTATTAATCCAGAAACTGCTAACTGGATAGTGCTATCCTTAATATATTTTTCCCTATTTTTATCATTAAGCGGTTTAATCACAATTATTAGCTTTATTATTAGAAAAAAAATTAACAAAAAAGAATTACCTTTTTATTTAATAAAAACATCATTTAGACAATCATTTTCTTTTGCTTTTTTAATTATAGCAACTCTTTTTATGTTGGCCCAAAACTTATTTTCTTGGTTTAACATTTTAATCATAATTATTATATTATCAATAATTGAATATATATTTATAAACGAAAAAAAATAAAAATATGAAAGAAAAACTATTAAAATTAAAGGAAGAAATTTTAGAAAAATTAGAAGAAATTAAAGATTCAACAAAATTAAAAGAGGTTGAAGAAAAATATTTTAGCCGAAAAAGTGATTTTAGCTCCGCTTTAAAAAATATTAAAGAATTAAGTGATGAGGCCAGAAAAGAAATGGGCATTTTAGCCAATTCTATAAAACAAGAATTATCAGTAAAGCTAGGAGAAATAAAAGAAAAAATTGATAATTCTTCAACAAAGAAAGAGGCTATCGACCCAACTCTACCAGGAGAAAAATTAATCAAAGGGCATCTTCATCCTATTACTAAAATATTAGAGGAGATAGAAGAATTATTTTCCTCTATGGGCTTTATGGTCTTAGATGGACCAGAGCTAGAAAGTGATTATTATAATTTTACTGCTTTAAATTTTCCCAAACATCATCCTGCTAGAGAAATGCAGGATACCTTTTTTATCGATTCCAAAAATAAAGACGATGAATATGATATGGTTATGAGAACTCATACTTCACCAATGCAAATAAGAGCTATGGAAAAATATGGAGCCCCGCTTAAGGCTATTATTCCTGGAAAATGTTTTAGAAACGAAGCTACTGACGCTAGGCACGAACATACTTTTTATCATGTAGAGGGAATAATGATAGGAGAGAATATAAGCTTTGCTAATTTAAAAGGAATTTTAGAATTAGTCGGAAAAAAGCTTTATGGACCTAACACTAAATTAAGAATGCGACCTAAATTCTATCCCTTTGTAGAGCCTGGTAGTAATGGAGAATACACTTGCTTCTTGTGCCAAGGTAAAGGATGTCGTGTTTGCAAGCATAGTGGTTGGCTAGAAATATTGGGTTGCGGAATGATTCATCCAGAAGTTTTAAAAAATGGAGGAATAGACCCGGAAAAATATTCTGGCTTCGCTTTTGGTTTTGGATTAGATAGATTAGTAATGCTTAAATACAATATTGACGATATTAGACTTTTTAATAGTGGGGACTCTCGATTTTTAGAACAATTCTAAAATTAATTAATAATTAAATAAATAAAAATATGAATATTTCACTAAATTGGCTAAAAGAATTTGTAAATTTAGGCAATATTAGTCCAGAAGAAATTAAAGATCAATTGACTGCCCATACTGTTGAAGTAGAAAAAATTATTGAACAAAAAGAACAATTTAAAAATATTGTTATTGCTAAAATTCTAGAAATTAAAAAACACCCCCAAGCTGATAAACTACAAATAGCTATAGTTGATGCTGGCGAAAAAGAACCTCTAAAAATAGTCTGTGGAGCTCCTAATATTGCTATTGGACAATTAGTGCCCCTAGCTAAAATTGGAGCTATTTTACCAAATGGACTAGAAATAAAAAAAGCTGAAATTAGGGGAGAAAATTCTAATGGAATGCTTTGTGCTGAAGATGAATTAGGTTTAGGAAATGATCATAGCGGAATAATGATTTTAGATGAAAAAGCTAAAATAGGACAAGACTTAAGCGAGTATTTATCATTAAATGAAATTATTTTAGAAATAGACAATAAATCTATTTCTAATAGACCAGACCTTTGGGGTCATTATGGAATTGCCAGAGAATTAAGTGTTATTTTAGAAAAAAAATTACAACCCTATAGCACTAAAGAAATTAAAATAAAAAACAATAAAGAAGTATCCAAGGAAAATATTGAAGTTGAGATTAAGGCAAAAAATCTTTGTAAAAAATATTTAGCTATTAAAATCGATGGTATAAAAATAGAAGAAAGCCCCACTTGGCTAAAAAATAAAATAACCTCCCTAGGATTAAAATCAATAAATAATATCGTCGATGCCACTAATTATGTAATGTTTGAAACCGGGCAACCCCTTCACGCCTTTGACGCCGAAGGAATAGAAAAAATTATAATCAGAAAAGCTGATAAAAATGAGGTTATTATGGCCCTAGATGATAAAGAAAGAAAACTAAACGAAAATGATTTAGTCATCGCCACTGAATCAATGGCTATTGCTGTCGCTGGAATTATTGGCGGAAAAGAAAAAGAAATCAATAATACCACCACTTCTATTATCATTGAATCAGCTAATTTTGATGCTGTTTCGATTAGAAAAACTGGGCAAAAAATAAACACTAGAACTGACGCTGCTATGAGATTTGAAAAAGGTCTAGATCCTAATTTATGTCAATTAGCCTTAAATAAGATGGTAGAAATAATTAAAAAAATTCAACCCCAAGCTGTTTTAAAATATGAAATAATTGAGAAAGGAGATTTTAAAAACGAAGAAAAAATAATTAACCTTGATTTAAAATGGGTCAATAAAATAATCGGCCAAGAAATAGAAGAAAAAAAAATAAAAAATATTTTAGAAAGACTAGGGCTAGAAGTTCAAAACAATTCTCAGGAATCTTGGAATATTAAAATTCCCTCTTGGCGGCAAAAAGATCTTCAAATAAAAGAAGATATAATTGAAGAGATTATCAGAATATATGGTTATAATAATATAAAGGCCATAATTCCAAACGATGAATTAACACCCCCAGAAAAAGATCCTCAGCTACAATTAATAAATAAGATAAAGAAAATTTTAGCTAATAATTATAAAATGACTGAATCTTATAATTACTCCTTCATTAATGAAGATCAATTACTAAAACTAAATTTTGATCCTAAAACCTATGTAAAACTGTTGAACCCATTGTCCTCTCAACACGCCCTATTAAGACAAACTTTAATTACTAATTTAATTTCAAACATCAAAACTAACCAATCTAGAAGTGATTTAATTTCTATATTTGAAATAGGAAATATTTTTTTAAACGTTGCTGGAGGGCTACACAAAGATAAAAAACGCAATGAAAATTTACCTTATCAAGAAAAAAAATTAGCTCTAATTATTAGCGACTCTAAAAATAATTCTTTTAATCATTTAAAAAATATTATTTTTAATTTCTTGCTAGAATTATCCGATACCCTAGAAATAGAATTTTCTCCCACCGAATCAATTATTAATTGGTCAGACAAGAATGAAAAATGCTTAATAATGATTGATGGAAAAGAAATTGGCTTTATAGCTAAAATAGATAACGGAGTTTTAAATAAAAATGGGATAAAAAAGGAGACATCTGCTAGTGAAATAAGCCTAAAATCGCTATTAACAGCTATTTCTAAAGGAAAACAAAAACAATATCAAACAATCGCTAAATTTCCGTCTATAAATCGAGATCTGGCCTTTGTAATTGATCAAAAAATATTCTATAATGATATTAGTAGAGAAATCAAAAACTTTAATCCATTAATAAAAGATCTGGAATTATTTGATGTTTATTCTGGAGAAAATTTAGAAAATAATAAAAAAAGTCTAGCTTTTCATATTGTCTATCAATCAAATGAAAAAACTTTAACCAGCGAAGAAATAGACAAAATTCAAAACGAACTAATCAAGCATTTAGAAGAAAAGTTTTCTGCTCAAATAAGAAATTTTTAAATTATAATTAATACAAAATTATGTTTACAACAAGCGGGGATATTCTTAACTTATCAATTGCTATTTCTGTTATAGCAGTAGCAATTTTTCTTTGCTGGACTCTTTATCACTTAATTTCTAGTCTAAGACGTGTCAATAAAATAAGTCGTCAGGTAGAAAACATCACTAGTAAAACCAGCGGATTAATTGATTTAATTAAAAGTAAAATAAAGCAAAGTGGATCATATGTTTTTCTTTTTGGAAAACTAATTGACCAGGCTATAAATTATTTTAATAATAAAAAATCTAACCAAGAAGAAAAAACAGAAAAAAACTCTGCCAAAAAAAGAAAATAATTAGAAAAAAATGAGAAAAATTATCTTAACCGGAGATCGACCAACCGGACAATTACATATCGGACATCTTTTTGGCTCTCTATTAAATAGAGTTAAACTACAAAATGAATATGAAACCTATATTATGATAGCGGATGTTCAGGCTTTAACTGATAACTTTGAAAACCCTGATAAAGTTAGAAAAAATGTTATAGAGGTTGCCATGGATAACCTAGCTGTTGGCATAGACCCAAAATTATCAACTATTTTTATTCAATCATTAATACCAGAAATTGCTGAATTAACTGTCTTCTACTCTAATTTAGTGACCATCTCTCGCCTACAAAGAAATCCCACCGTCAAAGAAGAGATAAAACAAAAAGAAGAATTATTCAAAGATAGTGTTACTTATGGATTTTTAGGTTATCCTGTTAGCCAATCAGCCGACATTACCGCCTTTGAAGCTGACCTAGTTCCAGTAGGAAAAGATCAACTACCAATGATTGAGCAAACCAGAGATATTGTTAAAAAATTTAATCATATTTACGGAGAAACATTAAAGGCTCCCAAGGCCTTAATTGGAAACCATGGCAGAATTAAGGGCTTAGACGGAAATTCTAAAATGGGAAAAAGCTTAAATAATGCTATTTATTTAGCTGATTCTCCTGAAATTATTGAACAAAAAGTCAAGAAAGCCTTAACAGACCCTAATAAAATAAAATTAAATGACAAAGGAAATCCCGATATCTGTAATATATTTTATTATCACCAGATATTTAAATCCTCAAATTTGAATACTATTAAAAGTGAGTGTCAAAAAGGAGAAAGGGGCTGTGTCCAATGTAAAAAAGAATTAACCGAAAATATTATTAATTTTTTAAAACCTATCCAAGAAAAAAGAAAATATTATGAAGAAAGACCAGAATTAGTAGAAAAAATATTACAAGATGGCACAAAAAAGGCTAGAATTAAAACTCAGGAAACTATAAAAAAAGTGAAACAAGCCATGAAACTAGATTATTTCAACTAAGGACATAAAAACAAAAACGACTTATTTTTTCAAAGTCGTTTTTTATTTTATTAACTTATTTTTATTTGTTACCAAACCATTTATTATACAATAAATCATATTCTCCGGACTCAAAAAGACCTAGAAGTTCCTTGTTAAATTTTTCTCGAAGATCGCTGTCGTGGGGAAAAGCAAGTCCATAAGTTTGTTTATTAAAAACATCTCCAACAATAACAAAATTATCATCTTGTTGATTATTAACAAAATTTTTAATAACTGGCTCATCAAAAACCACTGCTTCAATTTTTCTATGTTCTAATTTTTTAAAAGCGTCTTCTATTTTCTCTTCTGAAATGACCTTGGCTCCTAATTTATTTAATTCATCTAACGAGGTTGTATCTTTCTTGGTCCCAACTCTTTTATTTTTTAAATCCTTAGGATTATTAATAACATATTTTAATTTATTAAAAGTTATAAAAGAAGTTATTCTGGCAATAAAAATAGCAAAAAGAGTTATTCCAAAGAAAACAACAAAAAACCCTATTGCTTTACCAGTAGAAGAATCAGGGTAAGTTCCTCCAACACCGCTCATTAAAATAACTGTCTACCACAAAGAATCAACTATCCCAGCCCAATAACTAGTATCGATGTCTATAGTTGGAAGATTTTTTTCAAAATACCAAAAAACATTGCTAATTAAAAAAATAAAACCAATAAATATTGATAAGAATTTTAATACTTTTCTAGAATTATTTAAAAACAAACCCTTTAAGGTTCCCAAAAAGCTAATTTTGCTGTCTTCATTAATCAATATTGCCAAACCTGATCTAAGAGTGAAATATGAAAAACTAACCAACTCTTCTCTTTGTTTGGTTCTAGTTATTCCTGAAAAAGCAACATCAATTTTTTTATTTTTTATAGCCGGAAGAAGTTTCTTAAAATCAAGCTCTTTATAGGTAAATTTTAAATTTAATTTATTGGCAATTATTTCCCAAAGATCTATTTCAAAGCCACTAAATTTATTATTAGAGGATATTACTAACGGCTCAAAAGAAGAAACTCCGACAATTAATTCTTTTTTCATATTTTTATAAAATTTAAATATTTTAAAATTAATTTAGACACTCTTTATTGGAACATTTAGGGCCATCTTTGCTTTCGATCATTAAGGCCCCACATTTATCACATTTTTCTCCAGTGGGCTTTCCAAAATAAGCATTTTTACAATCTGGATAAGCACTACAAGCATAAAAAACTCCTCGACGACTAAATTTTTTAACTATTTTTCCTTTTCCGCAAACCGGACAGTCAACTTCAATATCTTTTTGCCCATCTTTATTAATATTTTTTAAATTTTTACACTTAGGATAGGCACTGCAACCTAAAAAATAGCCAAATTTGCCAGAACGAACAATCATGTCAGACCCACATTTATCACATTTTTCTCTTTTATACTGTTCTTTAAGTTTTATTAATTCTTCACTTTCTTCTTTTGGGGATGACTCTCCTTTATTTAGAGGTTTAATATTGCGACACTCGGGAAAAGCACTACAAGCCAAAAACTTACCATAACGACCAGTTTTTATAATCATCTTAGCCCCGCACTTGTCACAAACCTCATCGGTTTCTTCTTCGGGAGCGAAACTTTTTTTATCCAACTCCATATATTTTTTTTCTAAATTTTTATAAAATTCATCCCAAAAATTTTTAATAACTGGTCGCCACTCTTTCTTACCTAAAGAAATTTTATCTAAATCATTTTCCATCTCAGCTGTAAATTCATAACCAACTATTTGGGGAAAATGCTCTACTAATAGATCAATAACCACAAAAGCAATATCAGTTGGAAAAAGTCTTTTTTTATCATCTCTGTTAACATAATTTCTATCAATTATTGTAGCAATGGTAGGGGCATAAGTAGAGGGCCGACCAATTCCATGTTTTTCCAATTCTTTTACTAAGGTTGCGTCAGAATATCGAGCTGGAGCTTGGGTAAAATGTTGATTTTTTTCTAATTTTTCTAATTTTAATAGCTCATCTTTATTTAATAATGGTAATTCGTTTTCACTAACCTTTTCTGGATAAATCTCTAAATAGCCATTAAATTTAATAGCTTGTCCATTGGCTCTGAATAAGTATTGATTGTTATCACCTGTTAAAATATCAACTGCTATGGTGTCGAGAATTGCTGGAGCCATCTGAGAAGCTATAGATCTTTGCCAAATAAGTTGATAAAGCTTAAATTGATTTTTGTCTAATTTTGTAGAAATATCTTCAGCTAAAACTGCGGCTGAGGTCGGACGAACAGCTTCATGAGCCTCTTGAGCATTTTTATTTTTGCTTTTAAAAACTCGTCCCCCCGAAACTAAATATTTATCTCCCAGCCTGCTCTTAAGATATTCTCCAGCTTCATTTCTAAATTTCTCCGCCAAATTAATAGAGTCAGTTCTCATATAAGTGATATAGCCCATTTCATATAATTTCTGAGCAACCATCATAGTTTGTTTAGCACTAAACCCCAATCTTCGATTAGCGGTCTGTTGTAAGGTCGAGGTAGTAAAGGGTGCCAAAGGGTTTTTAAAGCTTTCTTTGGCTTCAATACTTGAAACAATAAACGATCCCTTTTTAATATCATCTAAAACCTTGCTAGCCTGTTCTTCGTTCTTTAAATAAAACTTATCCAAAGTCTTATTATCTATTTTATGTAATTTAGCTAAAAAATTAACATCGTCCTTTATCAGTAAAGCATTAATATCCCAATATTCTTGAGGAATAAAGGCCTTTATTTCTCTTTCTTTTTCAACAATTAACCGAACGGCTACACTTTGTACTCTACCAGCTGATAAACCCTTAGCTACCTTTTTCCAGAGAAAAGGCGATAATTTATACCCAACTAAACGATCTAAAATGCGACGAGTTTGTTGAGCATCAACCATTTTTTGATCTATTCTTCTAGGATTTTCCAGAGCTGATAAAATAGCCTCTTTAGTGATTTCATGAAAAGCAATCCTCTTGTAATTATCCTCCTTTAAAGACAGAGCTTCAAATAAATGCCAAGCTATAGCCTCTCCTTCGCGATCTTCATCAGAAGCTAAAATAATAGAACTAGCCTCTTTAGCTAATTTTTTTAATTCAGTTACTCTTTTTTTAGCTTTGGTAGGAATAACATACTTAGGTTCAAAATTATTTTCTAAATCAACCCCTAATTCACTTTTAGGTAAATCACGGATATGACCAAAAGAAGATTCTACTTTATACTCTTTTCCTAAAAATTTTGATATTGTCTTAGCCTTGGTAGGAGACTCTACTATTATTAAATTCATAAATATTCCTTATTTTTATAAAACAATTATAATATTAAAACAAAAAAAATACAAATAAACCAAAGAATCGAGTCAAATTATACTTTTTTTGTTTAAATGATATTATTCTGATCTAATAAAAAAATTGACAAATATCATTAATATCACTAACTAAATAAGCTCCATTTTTGATTAAATTATTAGACCCAATAAAACTACAACCACAAACATCTCCGGGAAAAACTAAAACATTTCTACCCTCTTCCAGGGCTTGGTTGGCCGTAATTAAAGATCCTGATTTTTCTCCCGCCTCAATTACTAAAGTAGACATCGATAAACCGGATATAATCCGATTTCTTTGAGGAAAATTAAAAGATATCGGCTTTGTCTTCGGACAAAACTCTGATAAAACTAGCCCATTATTGGATATAATATTATAAAATAATTCCTTGTTTCGATATGGATATACTGAATTTTCGTCTATTCCTGACCCCAAAACAGCTATAGTCTGGCCACTATTTTCTATAGACCTAATATGGGCCAAGGAATCTATACCTAGGGCCAGCCCGCTAACTATATTAATTGATTTTTTAATTAATTGAGGAATAAAACTATTAATAATTTTCTCTCCGTAATAAGAATGATTTCTGGCTCCAACTACCGACAAAGACATCTTCCAATCAATATTTAAATTACCTCGATAATACAGTAAAGGTGGGGGGCTAAATATATTTTTTAAAAATATTGGGTAATTAGAATCTTCATAAAAACAAACGGAAATATTTTCTTTATTAATAAGCCCTAGCTTCTCACATAAATTAAAGGCTTTCCTCTTTAAAAGTAATTGCTCGATAGTTTTTTCCCTTAATCCGGCCAACCTTAAATCAGAGGAATGGGCATAGAAAGCCTCCTTAAAATTACCAAAATATTTAAGCAATAGACTATATTGATTAAAATTAAAGCTAATTAAATGATTAAAGGCTATTTGCCAAATTTTGTTTTCATCCATTAAAAAACTTTAACAGAAATATTTTAAAATTAAGATAAAATAAGTTTAAAGAGAAAATAAAAAAGCCTTTAGACTTTTTAAGAACTTATTGTTCTAAAATCTAAAGGCAAAAGATAAAAGTTTTTATAAACATAAAGGGTTTAGCGTTTTTTTAAGAATTGCAATAAGGGCTCCCAAAATAACAACAATAGAGCCGGCACAAAATCCCTTTAAAAGGAATAAGCGAGAAATATCGCTCATTTCTTCAAACGCAAAGCCGTAAATAGTTAATGCAATAAAGATCAGAAAAATAACTGATCCCAAAGCAACAAAAAACAAGGAAGCAACTTTTTTCATTTTTTTAAATTTATGGTTAATACTTATATAATCCTAGATAAAATTACATAAGAATTAACCATAAAACCATTTCTGTCGTTTTTAAGGTACTTTATTCAAACAATCATATTATATCAGAGTGTTGCGATTACTTGTTGAACTCAGGTTCTAGCTAATAAAATAAGGGGTCTTATCCCCTTATTTTAAATATTTTACTAATAAACTATAGCTTAACGTTACCAAAAATATTATCTAATTTGTCTAATTCATCTCCCGAAAATCTTTGTAAAACAAATTTGTCCCCTGGGATATTGGCCTTAAACTCATTTTTAATACCAAAACGAATTCTAGTAAAGTTCTTAGTCTTAAGGCGCCTAATTATTGACTCTACCCCATTATGGCCAGCGCTAGAAGCATTAACTGAGTTCTTGTGTCTACCAAAATCAATATCCAAATCATCGTGTACAACTATTAAAGTCTGACTCAAATCAATATTTCCTTTAGTAAATAACCCTAATTTTTTTGGTAAGAGCTTATAATAATCTAAATAAGCTCTAACTGATAGGCCAGAATTATTCATAAAAGTCTGAGGTTTAATTAGAGTAAATTCTCCTTTTTCCAAAATATGGGCATTAAATTTTTTATCAAATTTCCAATCAGTTTTTTCGCCAGCCAGGTAATCTAAAAACATAAAACCAATATTATGTCTGGTCTTTTGATAATTATCACCAGGGTTTCCTAGTCCAACAATTATTTTCATAAATAAAAAATTAATTTAATCAAATAAGAACGCTCAGGCGTTCTTATTTTTTCTATTTATATATTTCTCTTTTTTTCTTACCTTTGTATCCGGTTCCAGCGGGAATCAAGCATCCAATAATTACATTTTCTTTTAAACCTTCAAGATAGTCTATTTTACCGCTTAAAGCAGCCTCAATCAAAACTCTAGGGGTTTCTTGGAAAGATGCAGCTGATAAGAAACTATCAGTAGTTAAAGATGTTTTAGTTACTCCCAATAATAATCTTTCTGATTTAGCCTTATCTTTAGTGTCTTTATTGGCCTGATCTAGAACCTCTTCTTCTACTGTTTCTCCAGGAAGTAAGTCGGTGGCTCCAGTTTCTTTAATTAAATGTCGAGAGAACATTTGACGAGCAATGATTTCAATATGTTTATCATTTAATGGTTGACCTTGCGAAGAATACACATATTGAATTTCTCTAATAATATATTTCTGAGTCTCTAATTTTCCTCTTAAACGATATAGTTCCTTCAAGTCAAAGCTACCCTCGGTTAGTCTGTCTCCCGGTTTAACAGTGTCGCCATCCTTAACCCATAACATTAAGCCTTTTTGGATAGTAAATTCTTGAATTTTATCAACCTCAGAGATTACTTCAATATACTTATCAAAAACTTTTACAACACCTGAATCTTTAGACTTAATTGTCTTATCCAAGATAGAATAAAGCTCTGCCCCCTTACTAATCTTATCACCATCCTTAATCTTAACCCTAGGCTCTAATTCCTTTTTAGTCTTTTTATCTCCAGAAAGCTTAATTTCGTCAGCCAATTCTTTAAAATAATATTTTTCACCAGCCTCTCCTCTATAAATAATTTTCAATATTTTCTCTTGAGGATTATTAACTGAGATCTCTTTTCCGTCTTTATCTTTAATAATTTTTTGACCTAATTCAATTTTAACTTTTCCGTCTACTTCTGACATTAAAGCCTTTTTCTTAGGGCTTCTATTTTCAAAAATTTCTTCTACCCTAGGCAAACCTTGAGTAATATCTTCGGAACTAGCCACACCTCCAGTATGGAAGGTTCTCATAGTTAATTGAGTACCAGGCTCTCCAATAGATTGAGCAGCAATAATACCAACAGTAGTACCAAGCTTAACCTCTTTATTATAAGCTAAGTCAACTCCATAACATTTAGCGCAAATACCCTTGTGAAGTTTACAGCTCAAAACTGATCTAATGGTTGCTGATTCAATGTCTTTATTTTTTATCTCCTCAATAAATTCTTCTGATAATAATTTACCAGCTTCCAACAAAACCTTGCCTTTTTTATCTACTAAATCTTTAGCTAAATAACGACCAGATATTTTTCTAAAAAAGTCGTCATTTTCTTTTTCTACTTCAGCTCTATTAATTACTAATCCTTCCTTATCGCGACAATCATCTTCTGAAACAATTACATCTTGAGCCACATCAACCAATCTTCTAGTTAAATATCCGGCGTTGGCAGTTCTAAGAGCGGTATCAGATAAACCTTTTCTAGTAGCATGAGTCGCAATAAAGTATTCTAAAACAGAAAATCCTTTTTTTAAATTTCCCTTAATAGGAAGTTCAATAATAGCGCCAGAAGGAGAAGTCACCAAACCTTTCATACCAATAATCTGAACTGGCTGGGCCCATGATCCCCTAGCTCCGGAATCAATCATAGAATAAACTGGTAAAGAAGCTTTTAAACTATCTTTACAAATATCAGAAATTTTTTCTTTAGTAGTGGTCCAAGTTTCAATAACTTTACTATATCTTTCGCTTTCAGTTAACAAACCTTCTTCAAATTGTTCTTTGATTTGATCAATTTGATCATTAGCAGTTTTAATTAATTGATCTTTTTCAGGTAATTCTGGTAAATCTCCAAAACCCCAAGAAAGACCACTCTTAGTAATATACTCAAAGCTTAAATTCTTTAGATTATCAACAAATTTAACAGTTTCTTCTTCTCCGTAAATATTTAAACAACTTTTAATCAAATTTTTAATTTTACCTTTTCCTAAAACTTCATTAACATACCTTAGTTTATCAGGAAGAATTTTATTAAAGATTATTCTACCAATTGTAGTTTTAATAAGCTCTTTATTAATTCTCACCTTAATAACTTCATGTAAATTAATCACCTTGTAATCATAAGCTGATAAAGCCTCTTGTTCGCTAAAAAAATGCTTTAATTCTTCATCTTTTTTTTCTCCCTCCTCTTGCAGGGTTATATAATAGGACCCCCAAACAATATCTTGATTAGGAGTAACAATTGGTTCTCCGGTAGCTGGCTTTAAAAGATTATGAGACGAAAGCATAATGTCCCTAGCCTCAGCAATAGCCTCTTTAGTAAGAGGAACATGAACAGCCATTTGATCTCCATCGAAGTCAGCATTAAAGGCAGTACAAACCAAAGGATGAATTTGCAATGCTTTTCCTTCTATCAAAACTGGTTTAAAGGCTTGGATACCTAATCTATGCAAAGTTGGAGCACGATTTAACATTACATAAGCTTCATCAATAATTTTTTGTAAAATATCCCAAACATCATCATGGCCAGCCTCAATGTATCTAGAAGCACTTCTAACATTATGAACAATCTCTTTTTTAATAAGTTCAGCAATAATAAACGGCTTAAATAATTCTAAGGCCATTAT
Source organism: uncultured Gammaproteobacteria bacterium (assembly GCA_964567645.1). Lineage (GTDB taxonomy): Bacteria > Patescibacteriota > Patescibacteriia > Patescibacteriales > UBA12465. Next base: position 11,070 of record CAZMNE010000006.1, on the reverse strand, counting down.
TTTTGGTAAACCACATTGATCTAAATTTAATTTTGGATTTACTACGATAACACTACGACCAGAATAATCAACTCTTTTTCCTAATAAATTTTGTCTAAATCTTCCCTGTTTTCCTTTTAAAGAATCAGCTAAAGACTTTAATTGTCTTTTCTGACCAGTAGAGGCAGTAACCATTTTACTGTTTCTGGCAGAGTTATCAATTAAAGAATCAACAGCTTCCTGCAACATTCTTTTTTCATTACGACAAATAACTTCTGGAGCATTTAAATCAATTAATTGTTTCAAGCGATTGTTTCGATTAATAACTCGACGATATAAATCATTTAAATCAGAAGAAGCAAAGCGCCCTCCGTCTAAAGCTACCATAGGTCTTAAATCTGGTGGAATTATCGGAATAACATCTAAAATCATCCATTCAGGACGAATATTGTTTTTATGAAGATTTTTTAATAGCTTTAATCTTTTAATAATCTTGTCTTTTTTGGTTTCAATAACAGTTTCTAATTTTTCCTCTAATTTTTTTATAGTTTTTTCAAGATTAATTCTTCTTAAAAGAGTCTGAATAGCAGTCGCCCCAATTCCAGCTTCAAACAAATGACCAAACTTTAAACTTAAATTTTGATAATCTTGTTCTGACAAAATCAATAATGGTTTTAGGTCTTTTAATTCTTTTTTAACTATATCAAAATCTGAGTCTAATGTAGAAATTTTTTCCTCTTTTTCTTTGTTAATAGAGTCAATTTTCTCATTTTTTAATTTAGTAATTTCTTTCTTATCTATTTTATCATCAAGCTCTAAAGCCTTAATCGGATCTTCTTTAATTTGGTTTATTTTTCTATCAGCATCAGCTTCAATATTTTTTTTCTTACTCTTATACTCTTTTTTAACAATTTCTAAGGTTTCATCTTTTAATTTTTCATCAACATCAGTAACTATAAAATTAGCAAAATAAACAACCTTCTCTAAAGACTGAATACTTAAATTTAAAATTAAACCAATCTTAGAAGATAGCCCCTTTAAAAACCAAATATGTGAACAAGGAACTTGTAATTTAATATGGCCCATTCTTTCTCTACGAACAACGCTTCTAGTAACCTCAACTCCACATTTATCACAAATAACACCCTTATATCTTATTTTTTTATATTTTCCGCAAGAGCATTCCCAATCTTTAGCTGGACCAAAGATTTTCTCACAAAACAAACCATCCTTTTCTGGTTTTTGGGTCCTATAGTTAATGGTTTCTGGCCTAACGACCTCCCCCTTAGACCAAGATAAAATATCATCAGGCGAAGCTAGGGTTAGTTTTATAGCGTCAAAATCGCTTGTTTTTATAGGATTTAACATATTATTTTAATTATTTTTATAATAAATTATTTTATTTTATTCCTTAGCTTCTTTAACCTCAAAAGCTCCTTCCTCATATATGCGCTTATCAGCGTTATTAATTATTCCCATAGCACTAGTAGGAATATCATCCTCAGGCTCTTCTTCGTTTAGCTCTCCGCTCCCTCCCAGCAATTCAACATTAAGCCCTAATCCTTTTAATTCTCTAATTAAAACATTAAAAGATTCCGGAACATTTAATTTTTGTATTTCTTCCCCTTTAATAATGGACTCATAAGCCTTGCTTCTCCCCGGAACATCATCAGATTTAATAGTCAAAATTTCTTGTAGAGTGTGGGCGGCGCCATATCCCTCTAGAGCCCAAACCTCCATTTCTCCAAATCTTTGTCCACCAAATTGAGCTTTTCCTCCCAACGGCTGCTGAGTAATTAAAGAGTAAGGACCAATTGATCTTTGGTGAATCTTATCTTCAACCATGTGGTTTAATTTCAAAACATATTTATATCCCACGGTAATCCTGTTTTCATATTTTTCTCCATTCTTACCGTTGTATAATGTTACTTTTCCATCTTCAGAATAACCAGCCTTCTTTAACTCCTCTCTAATTTGTTCTTCGGTTATTCCGTTTAATGCTGGGGTGGCAGCTTTATAGCCTAATTTTTGAGCAGCTAATCCCATGTGAGTCTCAAGCAATTGTCCAAAATTCATACGAGAAATAATACCTAAAGGTGACAGAATGACGTCAATTGGGGTTCCATCTTCCATGTAAGGCATATCTTCCACTGGAACAATTTTAGAAATAACACCTTTATTTCCATGACGACCAGACATCTTGTCTCCAACTTGAACTTTTCTTAAATTAGCAATAGATACTTGAACTGATTTTAAAACTCCAGCATCTAATTTATCTCCATCTTCTCGAGAAAAAACTTTGATATCAATAACTTTACCATGCTCTCCGTGTTCTAGATACAAAGAAGAATCTCTAACATCTTTAGCTTTATCGCCAAAAATAGCTCGAAGCAATCTTTCTTCGGCGCTTAATTTAGTTTCTCCTTTGGGAGTAATTTTTCCAACTAAAATATCGCCACTAGAAACCTCTGCTCCAACTCTAATAATTCCATCTTCATCTAAATTCTTTAATTTTTCTTCGGAAATATTTGGAATGTCGTTAGTAATAACTTCGGGCCCTAATTTTGTATCACGGACATCGATAGTATAATTTTCTATTTGAATAGAAGAGTAAACATCTTCTTTAACTAATCTTTCAGAAATAATAACCGCATCTTCATAGTTATAACCATCCCAAGTCATAAAAGCTACTAAAACATTTTTTCCCAAAGCTAATTCTCCATTAGAAATAGCTGGACCATCAGTTAAAACCTGCCCCTTCTTTACTTTATCACCAGGAACAACGATTGGTTTTTGATTGATGCAAGTTAAAAAGTTAGATCTTAAAAACTTTGTTAAACTATATTTTTTAGTTTTACCTTTACTATAAGCTATTTCTATTCCTAAAGCATCAGCTTTAATAATTTCCCCATCTTCCTCGGCTACAATCACATGCCCAGAATCTCTAGCCGCAATAGCTTCAACTCCAGTCCCAACAATTGGGGCTTCAGTTTTAACCAAGGGAAGCGCTTGACGTTGCATGTTTGTTCCCATTAAAGATCTTTGACCATCATTGTGTTCCATAAAAGGGATAAGAGAGGTAGCAATAGAAACAATTTGATTTGGAGCAACACCCACAAAATCAATTTCACTAGATTCAACTGTTTTTGGTTCTCCGCCTTTTCTGGCAGGATATTTTTCTACTAAAAATCCACCATTATTGTCTAATGGAATAGTAGCATCAGCAATAACATATTTTTCTTCCTCAAAGGCGTCTAGATAAACAATTTCGTCAGTAACTTTAGATTTATTTTTATTTTTTAAAACTTTTCTGTAAGGAGCCTCTAAAAACCCATAAGTATTTAATCTAGCATAGCTAGCCAAATGACCAACTAACCCAATATTTGGTCCCTCAGGAGTAGCAATTGGACAAATACGACCATAGTGAGTAGTGTGTACATCACGAACATCAAAACCGGCTCTTTCTCTAGTTAAACCACCAGGACCCATAGCTGACAATCTTCGCTTATGCTCTAATTCAGCTAATGGATTAGTTTGGTCCATAAACTGAGAAAGTTGAGAAGACATAAAAAACTCTCTAATAATGGCGATAATAGGTCGAGCATTGATTAGTTTATTAGGAGCAATAGTATTAATATCGGCAATACTCATCTTATCCTTAATAATTCTTTCCATTCTGGCCAAGCCAACCCTTAAGCGATTTTGCACTAAACCGCCAATAGCTCTAATACGACGATTACCTAAATGATCAATATCATCTTCTGGTTCTTTAGTTATATTTAATCTAATAACTTCTCTTACAATATTTAATAAATCTTCTTTTCTTAAAATTCTATTTTCTTTATTTATTTTTAAATCTTCATTAAAACGACGGTTTAATTTGTATCTTCCTACTCTACCAAAATCATAACGATCAAAACGGAAAAACATATTTTCAATCATTTGTTTTACGTTTTTATCATCAGCCATATCGCCAGGTCTAATACGACGATAAACCTCTTGCAATCCTTCCATTTGATTTTTAGATAAATCTTTTTTAATAGTGGCGTCAATAAAGGTTGCCTCATCGTCATTTTTACAAAGATCTACATCCTTAAAAAGGGATTTTAATTCCTCATCTGTTTCGTAACCAAAAGCCCGCAACAACGAAGTCACGGCTACTTTTCTTTTTCGGTCTATTCTTACCCAAATAACTTTATTAACATCTGTCTCTATTTCTAACCAAGCCCCACGATTAGGAATAATCTTAGCGCCATAATATTTTTTTCCACGAATATATTCCGAAGTAAACATTACTCCAGCACTTCTAATCAACTGAGAAACTACCACTCTCTCAATACCGTTGATAATAAAAGTTCCATTTTGAGTCATCAAAGGAAAATCTCCTAAATATACCTCTTGAGAAATTTCTTGAGAAGTTTTTTTGTTTTTCAAAACAACTTTTATTCTTAAAGGAGCTTCGTAGGTAATATTTTTTTCACGACTCTCAATTTCATCAAATTTTGGTTTATCTAAATAATAATCACTAAAATATAATTCTAATTCTCTATTATTAAAATCAACAATTGGAGAAATTTCATCAAATAATTCAGCTAAGCCTTCGCTTAAAAACCATTTATAAGAATCTTTTTGTAATTTAATTAAATCTGGAACTGGAATAATTGGTTTAAGGTCAGTGAAATACTTACGCTCATTGTTTTTAATATATTTTTTAGAATCATTAGACATAAGTTTAGAAAACAAGGCTTAACTTGTTTATATGAATTAATTTATTAATAAAAATAAAAAGAAAAAATTAAACAAAAAAACACCAAAAACTCCAGCAACAAAAAAATGCCAAAACCACACCTGGCTTGGACTTTAAGCTGTTTAAAAGTTTATTTAATATAAATAGTCACTTTTATATCAAGATTAAGTTTTTATATTTAGATAATATAATAATAAACAAAAATTGTCAATCCACATCTTTTCCATACTTTATCCACATTTTATCTAGTTTCTATATAGTTAAAAACTGGGCCCACTGAAAATGATTTTTGATTATCATCACCAGAAATAATTATCATTAATTTAGACTTACTAATATCATAATTAATATATCTATTATTAGCTCCCAGAACTTTAAAAATTTTGTTTTCAGGCTCTTCTAGCTTGTATTCTAAGCTTAATAATGATATAAAATTTAATTCTTCTCGACTTAAAACTTCAGAATTTAATTCTTTTATCATAATATTTTTAACTTTTACTAAATTAGCTCTCAAATCTTCTAAGTTAATAGAAACAGACCGAAGTTCTTCGGTTATTTTTAATAACTGAAACATCTGCAAAATCATTTCCACGTTTGAAATTTGTTCATTAATCAAGCTTAAATTAGGTTCTATATAATTATAAGAAATAAAGCCACTACTATTTTCATAAGAAATTTGAGATTGATATTTTTGAAAAATTTTTAAATTATCAATTGGCAATTGCGAATCCGCCCAAGCACCAATAGAGGTATATAATTCTTTTCTTTGCCAAGCTGGATTTTTAGCAAAAATAGGCATAATATCTTGGCTATTAACTAAATATTCTTTAATAATATTTAAAGTTTTCCAATAATTATTATAATGCCAAATATTAGGAAATTCACTCAATTGATTTTTTAATTTAGACAAACTAGATTGATAATTACTATAATTAGAATTCTCTAAATAATAATCATTGTTAATTAAACTATCTTCGTTTACTAAAGCAATTATATCAAGGGAAAAACCATTACAACGAACATTTTTGGGGCCCCTATTAATATTACAAGAAGTAATATTGCTTTTAGATACAGAGCTTCCCTGATAAGCAGAAACGTAAGGATAGGATAACTCTTTAAAAATATAATCATTGGGCCAATAAAAATCAGTCAACATCTTTACGCCTAATTTATTTTTTTGACTCAAATCATTTTTATCAAAACCACCTTCAATATTTAAAAATTCATATTCTAATATTTTTTCTCTAAACTTATATAAATTATCAATAGAATCAACATTATTGTCAGCAAAAATTTCAGATATTTTATATTCTTCGCCGAATAAATTAACCAAAGCATCTCGATAATGAACGTAAGTCAAGTCTCCTCTTAGGCCTTTAAAAAATGCCAAAGTTTTATAAATTCTAGCCCATTTATTTTTCAATTCATAGCTATCAAAAATATCCTGAGCAATAAAAGAAGAGGTGATCATGCTAATTCTCCAATCATCAAAATCAAGTTGGCAATCTAAACAATCCTGTCCTTTAAAATATAAGGGGAAATTAGACGACAACCACTTGGTTGTTAAATAAAAATTATTTAATTTAGCATGGGTCCGATATTCGCTAGGAATAACAAAATTAGTATAATCTCTCTCGTAAAGCAGAACTGGAGATTTAATATTTTGTTTAGCGCCCCTAATAAGCTCAACCTCTTTTTCAACATCAACTTTTAAATAATCTGGCAAAGAAAAGGAATAATTGTCAGCCTCAAAAACTGAAAACAGAGCAGTATTGCTAATATCATTATTAGTATTTATCTGATTGATTGTTGGTTTCAAAAGCTCCAAAGCAGTAGCAAAATAAGCAGCCGAAAGTCTTTGAGCCTCTAAAACGCGATCATTAACATTGCCAATATTAGCCAAATTATCTTCATACCTAATCTTGGCCCTCTCATATAAAAACCTATTTATCTCCCAAAGATTAGCGTAAAAAATATTTTCTTCAACATCCTTAAAAGCTTTTTTTAAAGTATATTGATAATAATAAATTAAAAAATCAGAGGTAATCAAAATTGGAACTTGTTTATTATAGAGTTCGTTATAAATTTCATAAAAATTAGTTGACTCCAGAGAGTTTTCTAAAACAGCAAATCCATTATTATTTAAAGAATCTAAATAATTATCTAAATTTATTTTTCGAGAAATATCATAATAATTAATAACCTCTGTTTTAACGTTAATAGGCAAGGAATAATCAGAAATATTTATATCCAAATTATCTTCTTGCTTTTGATAAAAGTCCAAAAAAGAAATATATTCAATTAAAGAATTCTCTTCTTCTCCGCCATTAAAATTAACCCCTATTTTTTCATCGCTAGTCGGCAACCCCCCAATCAAGCGAGATGAATCTATTAACTCTTCCAAGTCATTCTTAGGCTCCTCGATTATATTATTATCAATAATTGGATTAGTCTCAACGGGCTTTGAATCTTTTTTTCTTAAAATAAAAAATAATGGCAATCCAATTACAAAAATTAATAATATAAAAATAACTATAATTTTTTTCAAATTTTCATTCATAAATATTTATTTTATATATTTATTTTTATTAATGAGATGCTCTTCGTAAGTTCTACTAAAAATAGTCTCCCCAGTTTCGCTAGCAGTCAAAAAATAATTATAACCAGTATACTCTGGATAAATAGCGGCTTCAATGGCCTTAATTCCAGGATTAGCAATTGGTCCGGCTGGCAGCCCCCTATTAATATAAGTATTATAGGGCGATTCTATCCGAGTGTCCTCGTAACTATATTGTGGCTTATTAACCCCCAAAATATAGGCCAGAGTAGCACAAGACTCTAAAGCTTGGCTATTTTTTATTCTATCCCAAAATATACCAGAAACTATTTTCATATCTTTTTCGCTACGAACTTCTTTCTCTATAACTGAAGCCATGGTTATTATTTCAAAAATAGTTTTTCCTTGAGAAGAAATATCCTCTCTCATTTTTGGAGTTAATTTATTATCAAAATTAGATAACATTTTTAAAACAACTTCTTCGCCACTAACGTCAGTAAAAAACCTATAAGTATCTGGGAAAAGATATCCCTCTAAATTTTTGTTTTTAGGTTTATCTTTCAGAAAAGAAAAATCCCTAGAATAATCTCGTTCAACAAGTTTCAAAAAATCTTCGGTGCCTGACAAATTACTTTTAGAAAGCAAGTCCGAATAATCTTTTAATGTCCAACCCTCAATAAATGTTAATTTCTCTTCTGGTTTTAAATAATTCTTTTTTGTTAATTCTTCGGTAATTTCTTTTATATTCATGTCCGTATTTAGATCAAAAGAACCGCTCCTAAAAGAAGCTTGCTGTCCATTCACTTTAGCATAAACTTTAAAAAAGAATTTAGATTTTATTAAACCCTCTTCCTTTAAATCGTCAGCGATATTAGACAGCCCTTGACCACTTTCAATAATAAATTTTTTATCTAAATTTGACCCAACGGATATTTTTATTTTTCGATTATAAATAACAATAATACTTAAAAACAACAAAGCTAAAATAATTAAAATCTGGTTTAATTTTTTAATATTATTATTTTGTTTTTTTCTTCTGGGCAGCATCGGCTATTAAGGTTGAGCTGGATCGGATTTTTCTTCCTAAGCCATCAACCATTTTAATTTTTAATTTTTGACAGATTCCATATTCTGGAACATCATTTAAATTTTTTCTGTCTCCGCCATTAGCAAAAATATCTGGCTTTACTTTGGCCAAAGATTTACAAACCGTTTTATCTTTATCAATCGATAAAAAAACTTCGTCAACGCCTCTCAGAGCTCTAATTATTTTAATTCTGTCTTTTTCTGACATAAAAGGAACGCTGCCCTTAAGACCAACCTGATAATCATTGTTTATAATAACAATCAAATAATCGCCCAATTTTCTAGCTTTTTCAATCATCTCCAAATGACCAACATGAAGTGGGTTAAAATATCCGCTAACGGCCACCCTAATTCCTTTTTTGATATTTTTATTATTTGGCATATAAAGTAAATAAATATTAACTACAAGAAAATTATAACATATTTTATCAAAAATAAAAAACAAAAACGCTCCTCAAGGAGCGCTTTTGTTTTTGTTTAATTAAGTAAATATTTTACATCATTCCCATACCAGGCATACCACCACCTAAGCCATGATCATGAGAAGGTGTTTCTTTATCGCTAGGTTTGTCAGCGATAACTGTTTCTACTGTTAAGAACATAATAGCCGCTGAAGCTGCATTTTCTAAGGCACTACGGACAACTTTAGTTGGATCAATAATTCCAGCTGAAACCATGTCTTCAAACTTATCATTAGCAGCATTATAGCCAACGCCAGTGTGACCATTTTTATGCTCGTTCATGATATTAAATAAAATTAAAGATCCATCTTTTCCAGCGTTTTGAGCAATTTGTTTGATTGGCTCTAAAATAGCTTCGTCAACAATAGCTACTCCTGGCTTATCGGTTTTTTTATTATTATTTATTTCTGCAAAAGCATCCCCAGCCAAAGCCAAAGCTAATCCACCACCAGGGACCACACCCTCTTCTTGAGCCGCTCTAGTAGCATTTAAAGCATCTTCAATTCTATCTTTTTTTTCTTTCATTTCGGTTTCAGTGGCAGCTCCAACTTTTAATACCGCCACACCCCCTGTTAATTTGGCTAAGCGTTCTTGTAATTTTTCTTTATCAAAATTACTATCACTTAATTCCATTTCTTTATAAATTTGATCTACTCGATTTTTGATGTTAGCTTCATTTCCTTTGCCATCAACGATGGTAGTATTGTCTTTGGAGGCAATAACTTTACGAGCTTGTCCTAAATCCTCTAACTCAGTATTTTCTAATTTTAAACCAACCTCCTCAGAAATAACTTTGGCCCCAGTTAAAACGGCAATGTCCTCTAGCATGGATTTACGACGATCACCAAATCCAGGAGCTTTGATTCCTAAAACATTAAAAGTTCCTCGAAGCTTATTCAAGACAAAAGTAGTCAAAGCCTCTCCTTCAATTTCTTCAGCAATAATTACTATGTCTTTTTTACCAGATTGAACTACTTTTTCTAAAAGTGGTAAAACTTCTTGAATAGAAGATATTTTTTTGTCAGTGATTAAAATATATGGATCGCTAAACTCAGCCTTCATATTTTCTGAATTAGTAATCATATATGGAGAAACATAACCTTTGTCAAATTGCATACCCTCGACTACTTCAACTTCTAAACCGAATGATTGGCCCTCTTCCACGGTTACAACTCCATTCTGTCCAACTTTGTCCATAGCCTCAGCAATTTTTTCACCAATTTCTTTGTCATTAGCTGAAATAGAAGCAACTTGAGCTAATTCTTCCTTGGTATTAATTGTTTTGCTCATTTCTTTCAAATTCTTAACCATGTCAGCCACTTTTTTTTCAATACCCTCTCTTATCTCAATAGGGGAAACACCAGCTGAAACCAATTTTAAACCCTCTTTAATCATAGCTTGAGCTAAAACAGTCGCGGTAGTTGTTCCGTCCCCAGCCATATCATTGGCCTTAGAGGCTACTTCTTTAATCATCTCGGCTCCAATATTTTCAATCTTATCCTCTAGCTCCACCTCTTTGGCTACACTAACTCCATCTTTTGTAATAATTGGGGAGCCATAGCCCTTTTCAATAACTACATTTCTTCCTTTGGGACCTAAAGTTACTTTAACGGCGTTAGCTAATTTATCAACTCCTCTTTTTAAAGCATTACGAGCTTCTTCACTATAAATAATTTGTTTGGCCATATTTTTTTTATTATTAATTAATTATAAATTATTCAATGATTGCTAAAATATCATTCTCACTAATAACTAAGTATTCTTCTCCATCAATTTTAATATCATCGGGAGAATATTTTTTAAAGACTACTTTGTCTCCAATTTTAACCGTCATTTCAGCTCTGTTGCCATTGTCAATTAATTTTCCAGGACCAACGGCAATAACTTCGCCTTGCTCTGGTTTTTCTTTGTCCATGGTATCAGGCAAAACAATCCCCGATTTAGTAATTTCTTCCTTAGAAGAAGCTTTAACAATAACATGATTGTTTAAAGGTTTTAGTTTCATAGACTTATATAGCTATATTATTAATTATATAAAATAATTTAATAATATAGCTTTAAATATTATTTTTTATATTAGCAATCAAGCGGTCTGACTGCTAAGAAGTATTTTAGCACAACAAAAAATACTGTCAAGAATTGAGTTGGTAAAATAAAAAATCCCCCAGACTTCAAGAACTTGTTGTTCTAAAAATCTAAGGGACAAAGGATCAAAGATCCAAAGGGTCAAAAGGCCAAAG
>CAZMNE010000005.1:26042-32201 GCA_964567645.1 uncultured Gammaproteobacteria bacterium | reverse complement strand
ACATTCTAAAATAATTTTGAAAAGTAACTGTAGCCAAAGTTTGAGATTCTCTTTGCACTATAACCCCTTCTTTAGCCTCAATAGCTTGATGAAGACCTTCACTATAACGACGACCTGGCATCATGCGACCAGTAAACTCATCGACAATGATAATTTCACCCTCTTTAACAACATAATCTTTATCACGTTTAAATAAAACATGAGCTTTTAAGGCTTGTTCAATATTATGAACATCTTTAACTCCACCGGCTACATAAATATTTTCTACACCTAAAAGTTTTTCCATCTTAGAAATACCATTTTCAGTTAAAGTAGCAGCCCTCATCTTTTCATCGATATTATAGTCTTCATTCTCTTGCAATTGCCTAACATATTGAGCAAATTGAGCATAACGATCACTGGACTCTTCGGCCGGAGCACTAATAATCAGCGGAGTTCTAGCCTCATCAATTAAGATAGAGTCAACTTCATCAACAATAGCAAAATAAAAATCTCGTTGCACCATTTTTGATAAATCCGAAACCATGTTATCTCTTAAATAATCAAAACCAAATTCATTATTAGTACCATAAGTAACATCACATTGATAAGCCTCTGCTCGACTAACCTCTCTAAAGGGCTTTAAGCGAGGATCATATTCATTTTCATTACTAACACTAGGATCATAAACAAAAGCGGTATTATGAACAATAACACCAGTGCTAAGACCTAAAGAATAATATAAGGGAGCCATCCAACCAGCACCCACTTTAGACAAATAATCATTAACTGTTACTAAATGGACTCCCTTGCCCAATAAAGCATTCAAATATAATGGCAAAGTAGCTACCAAGGTTTTTCCTTCTCCAGTCTTCATTTCAGCAATTTGTCCCCGATGTAACACAACACCACCTACTAGTTGAACATCATAATGTCTTTGACCAAGCACCCTAGAAGAAGCTTCTCTAATATTAGCAAAAGCTTCTGGCAAAATTTCATCTAATAATTTTTGCTCTTCTTCCGGAGAATATTTTTTTTCTTCACCCTCAAAAGAACCTAATCGTTTTTTAAACTCAAAAGTTTTTTCTTTTAATTCTTCTAAGGTTTTCTTTTGATATTCTTCTTCTAAAGAATTAATTTTATCGATTATCGGTTGAAGCGATTTTATAATTTTTAAATTCGGATCACCAAATATTTTATCCCAAATTCCCATATATAATTAAATTAATATTATTTTCCTCTTTTTTGATCTACTTTTTTTTCTTTTCTTTTTTTAATCATTATAACCAAATGATCTTTAACTTTATCAATAGCCTTATTAAGAGTTTTTTCGGTTTTTTCAACCCTCAATAATCCACCTGGGATAGCTAAATTAACTTCGGCTCTATAAAGTTTACCATTATTTTGTTTAACTAAAAAATGTTCTAATTCAACATCACAATTAGTTACCACCAAATCACCTAAATATTTTTCCAACATGTTCATTTTTTCTTCAGTATATTTTTTAATGTCGTCATTTAATTCTATTTTAGTCGCTTTAATTCTTACTTGCATATTTTTTATTTTAATTATAATTAACTTAACTAAATAATTTTAAAATATCTTTAAAAGTTACCCAAACCACTAAAGCCATTAATAAAATAAAGCCTAAATTATGGAAAACAGCCTCTACTTCTTGCTTAACTGGTCGCCCCTTAATTTTTTCTATTAAAAGAAATAATAATCGGCCTCCATCAAGGGCTGGAAAGGGTAAAATATTGATAATAGCTAAATTTATAGATAGTAAAGCGGTAAATTGGATTAAATAAATAAATCCCATTCTAGCCATTTGGCCAGTCAAGTCGGCAATACCGATGGGTCCAGCCACCTCTACACCGGCCGGCTGCCCAACAATCAAGTTCCTTATAATCTCATAAAAAGCATAAAGAATTGCCCAAATTAAATATCCAGTCATTTTAATTCCCTCCCACAGAGCTTGATACCAAGGATATTTGATAACTCCAGTTTGAGAAAAAGCTACTCCAATTATTTTTTGTCCAGTTTCTTCACTAACTCGTGGAATAATTTCAAATTCCTTTAATTCTCCAGAACGATCGATAACCAAATCAATTGATTCATTTTGATTATTGGAAATTAAATTAATAATATCAGCCTCCTCTTTGACATCTTGACCGTCTATTTTTAAAATAGCATCGGAAGACTGAAGGCCAGCCTCCATGGCTGGAGAGTCTGGTAAAACTTGAACTATTTGAATCTTCTCGTCATAAATCTGAACTGATTTAGGAAGATTATCCTTATCAATAGCTTGTGGAAAGCCGATTATCAAACCTAAAGAAATTAATAAAGAAGCTAAAACAATATTCATAATTACTCCAGCTGATAAAATAATAGCTCTCTTCCAAGGCCTTTTAGCTGAAAAACTATCCGGATCATTATGATTATCGCCATCCTGACCTTTAATTCTAACAAAACCCCCCAAAGGAATAGCATTGATAGAATAAATAGTATCACTATTATCAGTCACTTGCTTTTTGCCCCAAACCTTTTTCCATTTTCTATTTTTATCTCGATAGATTCCAAATACCCTCGGAGGAAAACCAAAACCAAATTCTTCAGCTTTAACTCCTAATTTTCTAGCTGAAAAAAAATGGCCAAATTCATGAACAAAAACCAGCAATGATAAAACAACTAGAAATATTATTATTGTTATAAACATAAAATAAATTTATTATTTTTCTAAATTAAATTTCCATAACTTCAATTTCTTTTTTATCCCTAACAGCCTTGATTTCGTCATTTAATTTAGAAATTTCTTCATCTAACTCTTTAATAAAACGAAACTTATCATCTTCGCCAATCTCCTTATTATCGAAAGCTTCTTCAATGGAACTTTTGATTTCATCCCTCAATTGACGAGCTGAAATTTTGGCTTTTTCCTGTTTTTCATTAACCTTTTTTACTGACTCTAATCTATTTTCTTCGGTCATTTGTGGTATAGTTATTCTAATCTTATCTCCCTCATTTATTACGCCCACTCCCAAATTAGCTTCGATAAGAGCTTTTTCAATGTTTTTAGAGACACTTTTATCCCAAGGGGTTAGCGTCATGCTTCGAGCATCAATAACTGAAATATTGGCTACAGCATTCATCGGATTTTTAACCCCATAAGCCTCCACAAAAACTCCATCTAAAATAGCAGGATTAGCTCGACCAACCTTAACATTTAAAATATCTTTTTTGAAGAAATCAAGCACTTTAGAAAAATCCTCTTGCTTGTTTTGAATATACACATTCATAATATTATGATTAATTATAAAAATTTATTAGTTCTTTATTTTCTTAACTCCCAAATAAATAATATTAGGATTATTAAAATCTATTAACAAAGATGTTCCAGATCGACTAGTCGGTAATTTTTTAACTGTCCAAGTGCTACCATTATCCGAAGATCGATAAAAAGAAGTATTAGTAACATAAAATAATTCTTGACTATTTTGCGGATTAACTCCTACAGCGTTAATAGAAGAATCTTTTTCTGGGGTCAGCAACGATAATTTTGTCCAGCTAGATCCTTCGTCAAAAGATCTCAAAATAACCTTGTCTGTGGCTAAAATTAAAGAACCATCTTGCTTAGAATAAATTAGGTCTCTAAAGTTTATTCCCAAATTGAATTCCTTTAATTCCTTGTTATAATCAATCCAATTAGTATTATCAAATTGATTACGATATTGTTCTAATTGCTCTAAAGTAGCTCCGCCGGCAGAATTAAATTTATAAATTCCATTTTTAATAGTTGCTACAAAAACTGAACGACTATCTTTGGGATTAACAATAATTCTTTCTACCCCATTAGTGAGTCTTTGAATAGCTTTCCAACTAATCCCGCCGTCTAGACTACGTAAAATATCACCTCGAGAAGTACCTAGATAAACTATATTATTACTATAATGATCTAAAGCTACAGCTGAAACTGAAACGCTGGCATTATTATCATAATAAGTTTGAACAAAATTTCTACCGCAATCCTCACTCTTATATAATTTATTCTCTAGGGCCACAAATATATTACATTTATCTTTACTGTCAATAGCCACATCATTGATAGTAGCATTATTAGGCAAAGACAAAACTTTATTCCAACCCCGAGCTACATTATAAGTATAATACAAACCATCTTCAATAGTGGCCAAATAAACTGCCCCACTATCGCTAGGATCTACCACCATTTTTTTTATATCAACTGAGGCAATGCTTCCAGGAGCTCCTGAAATAGTTGGGATATAGGGCATTTGCCTCCAAACATCCCCTTTATTATTAGAAATATAAACTCCGCCGTCTAAAGTGGATCCCCCTTTAGTTTTAACATTCAAAGAACAAGCACTTAAGAAAATTAGGGAAAAAATTACTGAAAAAAGAGAAATAATTTTAATTTTGCGCATATTTTTAAATTAATTATTATGACCTTAATCCTTTATTTTTAAATAAAGGCTGGTCTATTATTATATAATATTTAAATATTTACTGCAATGTATTCCAAAACTGACCTAAAAGCAATATTAGCTGACAACAAACTCTTTCCTTCCCTAATAACCAAATATCTTTCTTTAATTTTCATCAAATCAAGGTTGTCCCTATTGATGTTTTTTAATTTATCAATAGCAAAATCGTGCCTAATATAATCATATTGATTATAATTAATAAAAATTAAATCCCTGATAACTGATTGCCAAATTTCTAAAATATTAAAATCATCCCCAATAATATCCTTTTTAATAAGGCTATCAATAATTTTAATTCTATCAGAAAAATTACTATCTAAAAATTCTAAGAAATTAGAAACCACTTCTTGATAATAGCGATAATAATCTTTATTATTTAAAAAATTAAGAGCTATCTCAGGACGACCTAGACATATTTTAGACAAATCCTTAGCTAAACTAGGAGAAACCCCTAAATCTTCTGATAATTTTTTATAAATAATATCAGTTTTAACTGGAAAAAAATTAATAATTTGTCCACGAGAAATAATTGTAGCCGGAAGATTATCGATATTATTAACTGTTAAAATTATTAAAGTCTTTCCTCTATCTTCTTCTAGAATTTTTAACAAAGCATTAGATGAATTTTCGTTTAAATTTTCAGCATCTTTAATAATAGCAACCTTATAAGAATTTAAAAAAGTTCCTGATTGAAATTTTTCTATCAATTCTCTAATCTGATCAATGGAAATATTTTTTTTATCAACCTCTTTTTTAACTACAAAAAAATCGCTATTTATTTCTAAAAAATTATCTTCTTGTTTTAAGTCTGGTCGGTCCTTTAAAAAAATATTTTTTACTAAATCTTGGGCCGTAGAAAATTTTCCTAAACCTTTTGGTCCTGAAAAAATATAAAAATTAGCAATATTATTATTACACAAACTCTTGTCTAAAAAATCAATTGCTTTCCTGTTTCCAATAATCGACCAATTAAAATTCATAAATTATTAAATAATTTTTCTAATTTTTTCCTTCTTTTTCATTCCAGTTATAGGCAAAGAAAAATAAAAATGAATAAATATTAAAAGAAAAAAATCCCATATATTTTATATTTTTAAAATATTTTTAATGCTATAATTATACTACAAAAATGATTTTTTTCAAAATATTTTTTAAGAAACAAAAAACCGCCTTATGACGGTTATAATCAGGTTGCTAAAAACTAATGGTTTAAAGATTCTATAAATTTTTTAATAACAATTGATTTATTTATAAGAAAATTTTTTACATTCAAATTAGCTTCAAGCAAATCTTTCTCTTCATCAGACACCAACCAGTCAAAAATAGGCCGATCTTTTAAAAAAATATTAAAAATAGTCACCGGCTCATTTTTAGAGCGATTATGTTCATTTTTTTTAATATCTTCAAAAAATTTTCTTAAGTCAATCAAATTATTTAAAAGCTCTTTGTGTTGACCAAAGATATTTCTCCTTCTAACGACTTTTATAGCTCTGTCTACAAAAGTAATTTGAAAAGAAGAATAAAGACTAAAGAACCTAACAAAAGCCCCTAGACATTCTCGACAATCCGAAAGGACTCCTATCTCTCGATTGATCTTGATTAACTCCTCTGCAACATTTTTAGTCATTTTCCTAATTGGAAAAAGCCACAAAAAAAGATTTAAAAATAGTTTTTTCATATA
>CAZMNE010000005.1:0-25942 GCA_964567645.1 uncultured Gammaproteobacteria bacterium | reverse complement strand
CTGAATTCCCTCTTAAAACACATTTAATACAATAAATATCTATAATAAAAATATTTATAAATATATCCAATAAATAAATACCCCTAATAATGATTTGTATTGACAAATCATTTATTTTGATATACAATAATAATATAAGAATTAAAACAAAAATATGGCCACAAAAAACACCAATCAACTCCAAATCAGAATAGATTCAAAAACCAAAAAAGAAGTTAAAATTATCTTTGATAAATTAGGAATTGATATGAGCTCAGCTATTAAACTTTTTTTACGTCAAACGATTAACGCTAAAAATATACCCTTTGAAATTAGGGATGAAAATGGCTTAACCTTTAAAAGTGCGGAGGTTCTAAAAGAATCAATTATCAGTGCAGAAAAAAATGTTAAAAAATTTAAAGATGCCTCCTCTCTCATTAAAGATGCTTTAAAAGAATAAAATCTAATATGTTTTATTTAAAATATTCTAAAAAATTTAAAAAAGATTTAAAATTGTTTAAAAATGATAAGGATTTGCTTTTAAATTTAGAGGAAATTTTAAATATCATAACAAAGAAAGGCAATATTCCTAGCAAATACAAACTACATCAACTGAAAGGTGAATTTAAAAATTGCTTTGAATGTCATATTAAGCTAGATGTTTTGCTAATATATAAAACAAAAAAAGAAGAAGCTTTAATACTTCTTCTCAGAATTGGATCTCATTCTGACTTATTTTAATAAGCTTCTAAAATAATAAAAGAAGAGCCTTGGTGGCTCTTTTTTTGTTTTTTTACTGATCCCCCTTCAATAAAATCAAATCCATTTTAATTGATATTAAGGTCTCAGCTTTTTTAGAGGGAATAGATTGGATTAAACGCAAAACAGTTTTTGTACTGGCTACATCTGTTTCTCTCATTTTTCCGTCTGGGGCTAATAATTTCAACCGGAGACATTTTGTCACCGTTTGAGATCCTTCGTTTTTAAGCCTTTCTGCAAGTTTGTTCCAATATTTTCTTGCTGTCTGATAACTTGGTTGGTTAGTTAAAATTTTCACAACATCAATAACAGAAAAAAACCATTCTTCAAGATTCTCATCCCAAATAGCCCGAACTTTTTGTTTTTGAAATAATTTTATTTTATTCTTCATAATATAAGCATAACATAATTAACATTATATTTCTATTATTTTATTCTAAATTAAATATAAATTCGTATAAAGTATCTAAAACAAAAAAGTAGACGTTTCTTGTCTACTTTTTGGAGCACAGTTCATTTTGTGTCTACTTTTTAGGGCACAGATTGTTCGCGGAGGGTAGGAGATTCGAACTCCTGAAACCGGTTAAGGTTTACTCGCTTTCCAAGCGAGCGCACTAGACCACTATGCGAACCCTCCAAGATTGGCCTTAGCCAATATTATTCACTGGGACAAGGAAAAAACTCACAATTATTGCTACCATCTCTCCCTACAAAAGATCCATCTGGGCACATTTTAACATCCATAATACAATTATCATTATTTTCTGAATTACCTAATTTCTCATTAATAATATTTTTCATTCCCAATAATTCTTCTCCCCCACCATTAATAACATTTTCAAAATCTCTAGCACCCACTATTAATTGCTTATCAACAAAAATTGCTGGAGAACCATAAACTCCAAAACTTTCAGCTTCTTTACTAGATTTTTCAATTTTGGAAATATATTTATCATTCAACAAGCATTGTTTTAAATCTTCCGTATTAAGACTAAGCTCTTCCCCATAACTTAAAAAATCATCTTCATTTAAAATATCTTGATCAACTTTCTGTAGAATTAATTCCCGAGCTTCAAAAAATTTATTTTGTTCTTTGGCGCATTCCATTAAAGAATTAGTTGGATAGGATAAAGAAAACATTTTATTAGCATAAGGACGAAAAGCGATAGTTACCTGATCGGAAAAATTTTCTTTAATAGCTTCTAAAGTTTTATCAAATTTAACTGAATAAAAATCAGATAAATCCTCATAAACAATTATCTCTAAGTCTCCTTGACCAATAATTATATCCGAATTATCAATTCCTCTAGCCTCCAATACTTGACCCGAGCTATTAACAATATTTTCTTGATTATTTTTTATTAAATCATTAGCTTCATTTTGAGATGGCCATATTTTATCACCAAAAAATGCCCACATCAAGACAATCACTAAAGCGAAAATACTCAAACTTATTAATAATTTTTTTGTTTTATTCATATTTTTATATTTAAATTAAATATTAGGAAATTTTTTATGCCAATCAGTTTCTTTTTGATAATTAAATCCAGCTTGAAAAATCTTATTCTCTTCAAATTTATTAGCAATAATTTGCAAACCAAAAGGCAATCCTTTAGAAAATCCAGCTGGGATAGAAACGGCTGGAAGACCAGCCAAAGAAGGTCCGGTAACAAAAATATCTTCTAAATACATTTTTAAGGGGTCATTAACTTGCTGACCAATTTTAAAAGCAGTGTGAGGTGAGGTTGGGGTAATTATTAAATCTACTTGATTAAAAACATTTTTAAATTCTTGTTTTATTTTTTCTTTAACGGCCATCGCTTTTTTATAATAAGCATCATAATAACCAGCACTTAAAACATAGGTCCCTAGCATAATACGACGCTTAGCCTCTGGCCCAAATGACTCTCCTCTATTTTTTGAATATATCTCATTAATATTTTCTACCGACTGCCCTTTCGGATTAAATTTTAAAGAATAGCCATAACGAATTCCATCTAATCTAGCCAAATTAGCACTCAATTCTGAAGGGGTTATTATATAATAAACCGGGATAGAATATTTATTATAAGGTAAAGAAATATCAATTATTTCAGCCCCTAATTTCTTAAAAACTTCCACAGCCTCTAGAACCCCAGAAGAGACACCCTCTTCTAATCCAGCTTCTAAAAACTCTTTAACTATTCCAATTTTCAATCCCTTGATTGGCTTTTCAATATTTTTCAAATAATCTTCAACAATGTTTTGACTACTAGTTAAATCAAATTTGTCCTCCCCGGCAATAACTTTTAAAACAATAGCGGCGTCTTCAATATTTTTAGTCAGCGGACCAATCACATCGGTTGAAGAAGTCATGGCCATCAAGCCAAAGCGAGAAACTCGACCATAGCTAGGCTTCAGTCCAGTTACTCCACAAAAACTGGCTGGCTGACGAATAGAGCCACCAGTATCACTTCCTAGGGCAAACATACATAAATCTGCTGCCACAGCGGCTGAGGAGCCACCAGAACTACCACCTGGAACCCTGGTAGTATCCCAAGGATTTTTAGTAACAAAGAAGGCAGAATTTTCAGTAGAAGCTCCATGAGCAAATTCATCTAAATTAGTTTTTCCCAGCAAAATAGCCCCAGCCTGATTTAATTTTTTAATCACCGTAGCATTATAAGGAGCGACATAATTTTCCAACATTTTAGAAGCGGCGGTAGTCTTCTTGCCTTTAGTTAAAATGATATCTTTAACTAAATATGGAATACCTAATAAATCTCCTTTTTCTCCTTGAGCTATTCTTTTATCGGCTTCTTTAGCATCTTCTCGAGCAGAGTCAGAAAAAACACTAATACAAGTTTTAAAAGTTTCATCTAAATCAGAAATTCTCTTTAAAAAAAAGTTAGTTAACTCTAAAGAAGTTAATTTTTTGTCATCCAATAATTTTCGAGCCTCTTTAATTGTAGTATTATTTAAATCCATAATTAATTACATAACTCTATTAACCTTAATTTGATCATCTTCCTTTTCATCAACTTGATCTAGGGCAATCTCAACCTCATCTTCAGGCCAATTTTCTGAACAATCTTCTCTAGTCCTGTTATAATTATCTTCTAAATCTAAACCTAAAATATCCAAATCAGAACATTCGGCTTCTTTTAGCATATCAATATAATCCAAAACAGAACCTAATTGTTCTTGGTATTTAGAAATCTCCACATCATTTAATTCTAATCTAGCTAATTCAGCTATTTTTTTGATTTCTTCTTTAGTTAAAGACATAATATTATTTTATCATTTCTAAAAAATCTTTTTCATCTAAGATTTTCACCCCTAATTCTTTAGCTTTGGCAAATTTACTGCCAGGATCATCTCCTACTATTAAATAGTCCAATTTTTTACTAACAGAGGGCAAAACCTTACCTCCAAGTTCTTTTATTTTAGCTTTTGCCCGGTCTCTTGTCAAACCTTGAAGCGATCCCGTTAAAACAAAGGTTTTTTTAAAAATATCAGGCCTCGTACTGCTCTTTAGGGCTAGGGGGTTGGAAATTCTTAATTCAATATTAGAACTAATTAATTTATTTAAAATTTTTAAATTATGATCATCTCGAAAATATTCATAAATACTCCCAGAAACAATTGGTCCAAAATCTTCAATAGAAGAAATCTTTTCTAAATCTAAAGTTAAAATAGCTTCAATCAAATCATTTATTAAAATAATTCCTTTCTTAATTCTCTTTTTAAATAAAGGATACAAATATTCAGCTAAAGATTGAGCTGATTCTTCTCCAACGTGCCTAATTCCTAAAGCATAAATAAATCTTCCTAACTCTATTTGACGACGAGACTTAATTGACTCAATTAGATTTTCGGCTGATTTTTCAGCAAATCTTTCCAGATTTAATAAATCACCCTTTTTTATAGTATATAAATCGGCTATATCAGTTATTAAACCTTCATTTAATAATTGCTCTATTACTTTTGGACCTAAATTTTCAATATCTAAGGCATTTTTAGAAGCAAAATGAATAATCTGTCTCATGTTAACAGCATAACAACGAGAATTAGAGCAACGATAGGCCACTTCCTGGCCCTCCTTAACAACTGGACTCTCACAGATAGGGCATTTTTTAGGTGTACTAATTTTTTGTTCAACACCAGTTCTTAAATTTTTTAAAACTGAAACTACCTTAGGAATTACATCCCCAGCTCTTTCCATAATAACTGTATCACCAATTTTAACATCCAAACGATTAATTTCATCCATATTATGCAGGGTGGCTCTACTAATAATAGCTCCAGCTAATTTAACCGGCTCTAAAATGGCAGTAGGGGTTAAAATTCCAGTTCGACCAACTTGCCAAACAACTTTTTTGATCACCGTGGTCCCCTGTTCAGCTGAAAATTTATAGGCCATAGCATAACGAGGAGCTTTTCCAATTATGCCTAAAGTTTCCCACCAATTTAATTCATTTATCTTAACCACCACCCCATCAATATTAAAATCCAGTTTATCCTTATTTTTCTCCCAATATTTATGAAATTCAAAAACTTCTGATAAATCTTTCTTTAAAGAATTATGTCTAATTATTTTAAAACCTAAAAACTTAGCTAATTTATCAGCCTGCTCTCTAGTCTTAGCAATATTTATTCTTTTATTATCTTGATAAAAAAGAATATCATAAGCATAAAATTGCAATTTTCTCTCAGCTGATAATTTAGGATTTAATTGACGCAGAGAACCAGCCGCTCCATTTCTAGTATTAGACAAAAGAGACTTATTTTCAGACTGATATTTAACATTTAATTCCTCTAATCTCTTTTTGGTCATAATTGCCTCCCCTCGAACCTCAACCCAGCCCGAATCAATGGCCTTAAGTATAGCTGATCCATCTAATCCAATATTATCTAGATCTTTTTTATTGGGAATAATGAACTGCAAAGGAATAGTCTCAATTGTTTTAATATTAGAAGTAATATTTTCTCCCACCTTACCGTTTCCTCGACTAGCTGCCTCTATTAACCTACCTTGTTGATATTTTAAATTAACTGCTAAACCATCCAACTTTAACTCACAATAATATTTCCATTCGGGAATAAAATTAGCCCTATCACCTACTAAAAATCGACCCAAACGTTCTTGCCAGGAAATCATATCATCTTCAGAGAAAGCATCAAATAAAGAAAGCATTGGACTAAAATGAGTAGATTTTACAAACTTATCAATTGGCTCTCCACCAATTCTCTGAGTTGGAGAATCTAAGGTAATAAACTCAGGATATTGGAGCTCTAATTTAAAAAGCTCATTTTTCAAGCTATCCAAGGCTGATTCGCTAATAGTTTCTTTATCTAAAACATGATAATTGTAGCGATGAATTTTTATCTCTGCTTTTAATTTTTCTATTCTTTTTTTTATTTCTTCTTTATTTTTATTCATAAATTTAAAATTTTCTTACACAACGAACCTTATATGGAAAATCTTTTACATTTTCCGAAACCACTCTAACACTAGTTACTAATAAAAAAGCATCAGTAGAAGTAACCGAGCTTTCTGTAGATGACCAATACTTATCATCTTCAGGAAAATTGAAAAAATAAAAAGCTGGAGTCTGACCAATAGCTTCAATTTCATCTACAGCTGGTAAATACCAATCATCAAAACCATTAATAACTAAATCATCGCAATACTTAGCTGCTTCAAATTGAGTATTAACTTGAGGATCTAAAACCAAAATGTTTTCTAACCCATAAGAAGTGCTAGAAGCTCCAGAAAAAGAAGCTGAATTGGGATTTTCCCAAGCTAAATCAATATTATCATCAATTAAAAAATCGTTATCGCAAGAATCCGCTATAGCGTTACAACCGGAAGGACTAACTACAAATTTAAAACTATTATGATACAAAAGTTTTCCTCCTCCGCATAAAGATCCCTGTAAGCAATTAGCCTGACACTCATCATTAATATTGATACAATCTATTTTTAAAGCCACCTGACTTTTTTTGTATTTACCAACCGAATAGAAAGACAAGGATCCATCGTCAACGCACTTGATTTGATAAGAAGAATCATTTCCCAGGGTTTCACTAAAAATTTCATCAACACAATTATCAGCAAAATTATAATTATTTTTTATAGCCTCATAATAGGATCTCTCCACTCCAGCTGTGGCAGCATAATAAGCTCTCATATTATCAGAAACATCCGAAGATTTAAATATATTTAAAAAAACTGAATAACCAGAAGCAAAAGCTAAAATAAAGATAGTAAAAAATATTAACATTACTATCAATAAAGCACTTCCTGATTTATTTTTTAATTTTTTAAAAATTAATTTCATAATATATTTTAATATTTTATAGAAACACTGGTCTGAGCATAGATATAATTATCAGGATTATCTTTAGGGGCCGCTTTAACTAAAATTGTTACTAAAGGTTGTCCAGTAGAGATATTATCTTCAATAACAAAGGATAGGTCTAGAATATCCGAATTAGAAGAGGTTAAAGCTTGATCTATTATAATTGGGTCAGAATTATAAAAACGAATTTCTCCATTGCCCTCATCGTTAGTGCTCAAATAAAAACTCCAACAAATATTATCCTTAGAGAAAAAGATATTATCATCACCCGATAAAACAAAAAATTTATCCAAAGGAACAGAACACATCGTCCCATCGCTTTTTTGAGCTAACCTAATATTATTAGAAGCTAATCTTAAAAAATATTCTATATCAGAATGAACGAAATTTTGGGCTATTGTTGATCTTTGATTTTCCAAAATACTAAAATAAATCTTATTAATACCCAAAATAATAATAGCCAAAATAGAAACCGAAATTAATATTTCCATCAAAGTAAAACCTGATTTTTTATTTTTTTTAAAAAGATAAATCATATAGAACGGTCTCTAGTTTATAATTATAATCCTCTCCGCGACGACTCCATTTTATCCAAGATTCTATAGTCGTACTAGCACTGGTTTCAGCTTGGGTTGTTATCATTCTTTTAAAAATTGAATCAGTCGAAGTATTATGAGCATAAAAACCAGCTAAATCTTGTTGCAAAACAGAAGTATTAATATCCTCAGTGGAAGTAGCTGATAAATTCCAATAATCTACTTTATAAAAATTTTCTCCAATACCAGCCGAACCAAAACCAGTCCAATCATCATAATTATTTCCAATAATCATATTGGTATCTCTAAAATTAGTCATTAATTCTAAGCCTTCATTAGCTAAAA
Organism: uncultured Gammaproteobacteria bacterium; assembly: GCA_964567645.1. Lineage (GTDB taxonomy): Bacteria > Patescibacteriota > Patescibacteriia > Patescibacteriales > UBA12465. Next base: position 17,979 of record CAZMNE010000005.1, on the reverse strand, counting down.
AAATTACTCCCAATAAATCTTTTTGAACATTCTGGAAATAAGCACTCTTTAAAGCTAAAGATAAAGAAGCCGCTATACCAATAGTAGAAATAAAGAGAATAATAACTACCTCAATTAATGTAAAGCCCTTTTTATTAATTTTTTTAAAATTATTTTTAATCATAGATAAAATTTAAGGAGCTTCAATGTCAATACAATTATCCTTATTAGGACAAAAATCACAACAATATTTATCAATATTATCGCAAGAACAATCTTTAACATCAAGCTGACCCAAGGAGTTAAGACTAATTATTTTTCCAATATCATAATTTACATCTTTTAACTCTATCTGCCAATCATTTATATCAGGAGAACCAATGTCAGAATTATAAGTTATCATTTTTCCGCTACCAACCTCAAATAAAACATTCAAATCTGAGCTATCCCAACTAATATAGTCAATGATAATATCTCTAGGCAAAATTATAGTTTTACCACCCCAAAAAGCGTTAGCCTCACCATGATCATAACTATAATTACCATTTAAATCAGCAAAAATAATAATTGAAGAAGTTCCTTTTTCAAAATAAAGCCCCCAATAATCTGGCGAAACATCATTATAAGATTTAAAAGATAAGGCCTGGCTCTGAGCTAAACGAATATTTTGATAACATACGGATTGAGCATTAATTAAATTATTTTGGCTAAAACCGATATTGTAATTTACTACAGTTAAAGATACTAAAATAATAATAATTGATAAACTAACTACTAGCTCTATTAGAGTAAATCCTTTTTTACTTTCAACCTTCTTATTCATAAATTATTTTAAATTAAGTAGGAAATTTTCACCCAACTCTATCATTTCTAATCTTTTCTTTTCAGTGTTGTCATTAAAGCCAATTAAATGCAATAACCCATGGACCAAAATAAAATCAAACTCATCAGAAGACCTTTTTTTAAATTCTTTGGCCTGTCTTTTAATTTGATGGATATTTATAATTATCTCCATTAAATCCGGAAAAGATAAAACATCAGTAGGCTTATTTTGTCCTCGATAAACAGAATTGATCTGCTTCATTTTAGCGTCCCCAATGATAGCCAAAGAAACAACCAGATCTTCCTTTATCTTATATTTTTTAAAAAAAGCCTTAGCTATTTTATTAATCCTAACCTTATTTATAGATTGTTTGGTTAAATTATTAATTTCTATCATAATTAAAATCTTAATAGTCTATTTAAAAATCTAAAAATATTATACAAAAAATAAGCCGACCTATTAAAAATATAATCAAAGGTCCCTAAAAACAAATAATTCTCCCCACCAAATCCCTTTTTAAATCTAGTAACACCTGGCCATTTCTTATTCGATATTCCATAAAAATCATAGTATCTATAACCCCGTGACTTAGCTTTTTTAATTATCTCCCATTGAAGTAGATATGGAGCCATTAAATTTCTCATCTCATTACTAGAGGCCCCATGTAAATACGAAGCAGTGTCCTGATAAAAAGAAAAAATTCCGGAAGCTAAAACTTTATCACCTTTTTTAGCTTCAAATAATTTAATAAAATTATTATCACTATCTATTAAATTAAAATAATACTCTTTACTATGAATAAAGAATTTATCACGATCAGAAGTTAAAGAAATTAATTTCCAAAAATTATCAAAACCCCCTAAGCCAACCTCAGAAATCTGTACCCCCTTTTTTGCTGCTAATTTAATATTATAGCGAGTTTTTTGAGCCATCCTTTTTAATAATTGATCTTCCGACAAACTCAAATCCAAAAAAGAAGTTTCCCGAGGCTGAATGTCTTTGGTCTTTAAAATATTTTTATTATTTTTTGATAATTCTAAAAAACTTTTATCAAGTGGCTCTAAACGAAAAAAAATAATATTATTATTTTGACAATATTTTTTAAAGATATTAAAAAAATCAAACCAAATATCTTTATTTAAATTAGATTTAATAAAAATGGGACCACGAGGAATATACCAATAATTATATTTCTTAAAAATATTTTTAGAAATAGCCCAGAAATATCCAATTATTTCTCCATCAACCTCAACCCCCTTCAAAAAAACTTTATAACCATTTTTTTTTTGAATTTCTTGCCAATAAATTGACTGTAAAAAACTAGGAGAACTAGCAAAATTAGAAAAATCACCTAATTTTAAAAAATCGGCTAATAATTCCGAAAATTTTTCTTTTTGTAAGTCTATTATATTCATTTTTACTGTTTTAAAACTAAAGTTGTCCAGCTAAATTATACATAGGCAAAATAATAGCAGCGACCATAATACCAACTCCGATACCCATAATAACCATAATAGCTGGCTCTAAAATAACGTTTAAATTTCCTAATTTATTATTAACATCTTTGTCATAGAATTTAGCAATATCGTCCAAAACTTCATCTAATCTGCCAGTATCTTCTCCAACTGCCATCATCTGAGGAATCATCTTGGGAACGTATTCGCTACTTTCTAGAACGCCTACGATTGATCCGCCCTCTTCCACCTCGTCAATTGTTTTTTTAATAATATTTTTATAAACAGTATTTTTAACAATATCTCCAACGATATCCAAGCTTTTAGTAATAGAAATTCCCCCTTTTAATAAGATACTCAAGGATCTAGAAAATCTAACTAAATACACTAATTGTAAAATTTTACCAATAACAGGAATTTTTAATAAAAAAATATCTCTAGTTTTTTTACCTAAATCAGTTTTTAAAAATATTCTAGAAAAAACAACTATCACTATTAAGATAAATAAAAAAGCAATAAAATAATTTTTAAAAAATTCGATCGAACCAATTACTATTCTAGTAGCTAGTGGCAAGGTGCCTCCAGTCTCTTGTAATATCTTGGTCAACTCTGGTAAAACAAAAAATATGAAAATAAAGCCAACTACCACCAAACCACAAATAACAAATAAAGGATAAATTAAGGCTCCTCTAAATTTTTTAGTTAAATCGTAATCTTTTTCAATCTCCTCAGCTAAGTAATTCAAAACTTCGTCCAGCTTTCCTGAAGTTTCTCCAGCCTTAATCACATTACAATAAAAATCTGAAAAAGTTCGGGGGTGTTTTTTAAGAGCATCAGATAAAAATGAGCCATTATCAACATCATAAGCTACCTTAGACAAAATATCTCTAAATTTAAGATTTTCAGTTTGGTCAACAATAGTTATTAAGGCTTCAGCTATTGGAACACCAGCTGACATCATAACAGAAAATTGTCGAGAAAAAATTACTAAATCCCTACCTTTAATCGGGTTAAACAAGAAAGTAAATTTATGATCAACCGATTTAGTAGCGTCTTTAATAGAAATAATATCCAAACCCCTTCTGTTTAAATTTTTTATAGCAATAGCTTCATTAACGGCAATAGCCCGACCTCTTTTTATTTTTCCTAGCCTATTTTTTGCTTTATAATTAAAAATTGCCATAAATAAAAATTAAAAAATTAAATTAAAATTAAACCTCAATAACTCGTAAAACTTCTTCTAAATTTGTTATACCTCGTAAAACTTTCAAAAAACCATCTTGTTCAATAGAAACAAATTCTTGACCCAGCTTAATTTTTTCAATAGTTAAATTGTTTAATTCATTGATAATTAAATGTTTTAAATTGTCATTAATTTCAATTATTTCTCCAACGGCTATTCTTTCCAAATAACCAGTCCCCTGGCAACGTTGACAACCCACTGGTTGATAAATTTTTAAATTATCGATTTCACTAAGATCTTTTATTTCTGGGATTTCTGATAAAACTCTCTCCGGAGACAAACCCTTCAAACTTTCCTTGGCCTTTGACATAAAATTTTTCTTGTAATCAGCCTCAACTTCTTTTTTGCAATGAGGACAAAGACGACGAGCCAATCTCTGGGAAATTATCATACGTAAAATTGAGGCTAATAAAATCGGCTCAACTTTCATGTCTATTAAACGAAAAATAGTACTCAGAGCATCGTTGGTATGAAGAGTTGATAAAACCAAATGGCCAGTTAGACTAGCATGAACCGATAACTCGGCAGTCTCTTCATCACGAATTTCTCCCACCATAATAATATCGGGATCTTGACGAACCAAAGAACGAAGCCCCGTAGCGAAAGAATAACCAATCTTTGGCCTTATTTGAGACTGATTAATCCCCTTTATTTGATATTCGATAGGATCCTCTAACGTAGAGATGTTAACACCCTCTTTATTCAAAATATTAATAATTGAGTATAGTGTCGTAGTTTTACCACTACCCGTTGGACCAGTCGATAAAACAATTCCATTAGTTTTTTTGATATTTCTTTTGACAACATCTAAAACGTGATTATTAAAACCTAATTCTTCTAAAGTAATAATTCCCTTAACTGTGTCCAAAATACGTAAAACAATTTTTTCTAAACCACTGCCGATTGGTAAAGTAGAAATACGAAAATCAATTTCTCGACCATCAAAAATTAAAACTATACGACCATCCTGTGGAACTCTTGTCTCATCTAATTTCATTTTAGCTAAAACTTTGATTCTGGCAACAACGGAAGTATGAATATTTTTTGGTAAAAATAAAGCATTTTTTAAAATTCCATCAATACGATAACGCACTCGACTTTCATTTTCATAAGGTTCAATATGAATGTCACTAGCGCGACTATCAATAGCATTTTTAATAATAACAGAAACTATTTTAGCCACAGGAGCGCTATTGGCATCTTCAATATTTAAAATATTTTCTTCATCTTCTTTTTTTATTTCTAGCAAATTAAGGCTATCTTCTTGTGATTTTTTTTCCAGAGCTGAAGAAATTTCTTCTTCCATTTCTTTATATTGCTTTAAAGCGGCGTTAAAACTTATTTTAGATATTACATGATATTTAACAGCCTTATTTTTTTGTTGAGACAAAAAATCAATAGCCTCCATAGCCTTTAGGTTCGGCTTAACCAAACCAACTTCAGCTTGGACATCATCTAACTGAAAGCAAATAGCTAAATAATTTTCAGCAATATCTTCAGGAATAAAATTTAAAACATCCTTAGCAACTTCTACTTCAACTAAGTTTTTATAAGGTAAATTATATATCTCTGATTTTAATTCAGTTAATTTTTCTGGACCAATTATCTTTTCTTTTATTAAAAAATTTTCAAAATTAAATTTTTTATCTTCTTTAATTTTCTCTTCTATCTTAATAATTGTATCTAGGTTTATCAGTTTCCTTTCTTTTATTAAATCAAAGAGATTAGTATTGTTTATCATAAATTATTTTTTCATTTTAAAATGAAGGAGAAAAAGGATCGGGGTTACCGACGATAAACTCTGGATCTTTGTCGATTTGACCATCACCTTCTCCAGGAGTCTCCTCTAAATCAGTTTCTCCTGGTAAAGAAAAATCTTCTAAATCAAATTTAAAATCTTTTAAATTTTGGTATTTTTCATTTTCCAAAATAGCTAGATTAAAAAAATCAAACTGGTTGTCAATAATTCCTAAATCAGAATTATTTAAAATATTTTGAGCTGTCTCTAACTCTTCTTTTGTTTCAAAATAAGAAACAAACTTACCATCATAAACAAAAAAAACAATATTAGCTAAAAACAATATTACTAATAAACAAACTAAAGTAATTTTATAAATCTTATCCATATAATAAAATTAATTTTTTTTATAATAAGTTATAATTTGAGCCTTAACAGACTTATTTTCAGGATCAAAATTTAAAGAATAAATATCCATTATCCTTAAATTATTTTCAACAATATTTAAAAATTGCTTTAAAGACTGATAATTAACATCACTTAATTCAACCTCTACTATCCAAGAGCCAATCCCGGCAGGTAAAGAAACAACATAATCATAATATCCCGGTAAATCGGTGTTATTATTAACAACTCTTCTGCCCTGAGCATCATTTTTTTCAATTGAAACAATCTCTAAGGGGTCGCTTACTTTCACTAAATCAGTTTTAAAATTATTTTCTAACAAAAAATGAGTCATTTCTATAAATAGATCCTCTCTAGAGTAACGATTGGGCATCATTTTTTCTATTCTATAAACATCTTCTTGATTAATCTGAGAAAAACCAGCAATTATTTTTTTATAATCTTGCAAAGAATTATATTCTCTCAAAAATTCAGCTTTTTTGTTTTGCAAAACCTCTTCCGAAGAAACCGATACCTTCTTAAACCTGGGAATAATTATATAGTTTACTGAAGCCACAAAAAAGGCTATCACCAAGATAATTACAACAAATTTAAAATAAGAATTTAAAAAACTATTAATCTTATTATTTATTCTTCTTTGCTTCAGGCTTATTTCCTTTTTAGGTTCGGAATTATTATTTAATTCTTTTTTTAATTCTATCATAAAATATTAATTAAAGATTTTATTATCCAAATTTAAATTTAAATTAAAATTAATTGAGGTTTTCCCAGTATCTTCATTATTGACAATCTCTTCTCCCTCAACAGAAGAATTAAAAACTAAGGGACTTAAAGAAAATTGTTTAGACTGAAAACTTATTGCCCTAACGTCGTTACTGATAGTCGGTAAAATATATTTTCCAGAAATATCTCCTGAAAACTTTTGATAATAAATATTATCCTTTAAAGTATTTATTTCTAAAAAATTAAATAAATTTGTCCAATAAATATGACGAGAAAAAACATTATTAACAACTGATAATTGGCTTTTAAATTGCGTAGATCTACTATATTGCTCACTTAATTCCGTCTTTTCTGATCTAACCAAAGCAATTTCATTTTCTAAATAATGAGAATTCTTTAATTCAATTTTTTTCTCCCACAAAACTAAAAAAATAAAAGATTCAATTAAAATAAAGAGGGCCACTCCCAATAAAATAAGTCCTGGCGTTAAATCTTTCTTATAATTAAATTCAATATCAATCTCATCCCTTAATAAATCAGTTTCTAATACTTCTAAATTATTATTTTTTTTATTTTTTTTATTAAACATAAAAATATATTAATTTATTCAATACCTCTTAAGGCTAAGCCAACAGCTACTGATAGCTTGGGGCCAACTTCTTCTAAAACTGGCTTTAATTCGCTAGGATAAGAAACTCTAAACCAAGGGTCACCAATAACAACCTTAATATTCATTTGATCTTCTAAATACTGAGCAAAATTAAACAACAAGCTACCACCGCCGGAAAGCACTATCTTCTCAATCTTATCTCCATTTCCTCCAGAAAAAAGATCTAGCATGTATTTTATTTCTGTTATTATTGGCTCAACTGAGTCAACTACAATTTTAGGCATCTGCCCATTTTTTTCTTCACTAGATAAAGACAAGTCAAATTTAAACTGCTCAGCTTGATCTTTATCAACTCCCATTTTTTCACTAATTTGATTAGTAATGGTTTGACCAGAAATATTAATGCTACGATTTAAAAAAGGAATACTTTTTCTAATAATAGAAAAATTAGTAGAAGTTCCTCCTAATTCTATCAGCATAACAGTAGCTGAATCGTTCCCCAACAAAGAACGGATTAAAGAAAAGGTTTCTGTCTCTAGATTAGATAAAAAAATATTTGCCTTTTTAAAAACATCAATATATTTTTTTATTAACTTTTTAGGAGAACCAGTCATAAAAACCTTAATTCCATTATTGCCTTTTCCATTGTTTTTTTGAGAAATAACCTTCCAATCTAAAACCATTTCTTCAACTGGAAGCGGTATTACTTTTTTGGCCTCCTCAACGATTTTTTCATTAAGCCTTTTTTTATCATAATTATTAATATTAATAACCGAAGAAAAAACTGAAAAACTAGGTAAAGAAACTGTCGCCTTATTAGTCTTTATGCCTAACTCATTTTTTAACTTAACAATAGCCCTGGCTAAATAAGGGATATCATCCGAAGAAGAAAATTTAAAATCAGGAATAAAATCAGTAAAGCCATAATTTAAAAGTTCAATTTTTTTGCCTTTTTTTTTGAGCTCTACCATTTTAATAGAAGAATCACCAATGTCTATGCCCAAATAATTATTAGTATTAGAAGAAAACAAGCCCATATTTTTATAATAATTTAATAATAGTTAAAAACAAGATTGAAAAGTTTAATTAAATATGATATATTAAATTTAGACTTAATAATAAAAAATTAAACCTTTTAATTTACAATATAATTATAGCATAATTTTAAAAAAATGGAAAAGAGCAAATTTAAAAAATTACTTTTAATTCTAGGATTTTTAGCTTTTGTTATTTTAATGGCTTATTTTATCTGGACAGCCTTTTTTAAAAAACAAATTATCACCGAAACCCCACCTCCAGGAACAAGCACCAGCACCGGAACAGGGCTACCAATTTCACCAGACGGGTCTGGTCAAATAATCGACCCTACTGGAACATCCTCTATTATAATATCACCTGACACCCCTCAAACAAGACCACAATCGACTACTCAGCAAGAAGGATTTCAACCCTCTACTGTAGCTATCGGTGGAATAACTAAAACCACTACCTTGGTATCCTCAGGAAGCTCCAATCCAACCATTAGCCGAGATGGAAATTCAGTCCAATTCTATAATCAAGCTGATGGTAAATTTTATTTGGTCAATGAAAGCGGCGATTTAATTCCTTTAAGTAATAAAGTTTTTCATAATGTCCAAGAAGTTGAATGGGCCCCCAACAAAACCAAAGCTGTTTTAGAATATCCCGATGGCAATAAAATTGTTTATGATTTTTCAACCGAAAAACAAGTCACTCTGCCAAAGCATTGGGAAGATTTTTCTTTTTCTACTGACAGTAATAAATTAGTAAATAAAAGCCTAGGTCTAGATCCAGATAATCGTTGGCTAATAGTCAGTAATAGCGACGGATCTCAAAGTCGCGCCTTAGAATTTATTGGAGAAAATGATAAAAATGTTATTCCATCCTGGTCACCTAATAATCAAGCCGTTGCTATGTACACCGAGGGAATTGACTTTAATCGTCGTGAAGTTTTTTTCGTTGGATTAAATGATGAAAATTTTAAATCTACTGTAATAGAAGGATGGAATTTTAGTGGAGCTTGGTCAAAAACTGGAGATAAATTATTATACAGCGTTTCCTCTCCCAAAAACGAACTAAAACCAAATCTTTGGATAGTAAATGCTCAAGGCGATAATATTGGAGTAAATAGAACTGATTTAAATATTGAAACCTGGGTAGAAAAATGTACTTTTGCCAGTGACACCGAGGTATATTGTGCTGTCCCAACCAGCCTACCAAAAGGATCTGGACTAAATTCAGAATTAGCTAAAAATAGTAATGATAATTTATATAAAATAAATATACAAACCGGACAAAAAGAATTAATTGCTATTCCTGATAAAGCCTATAACGTTTCCAGTATCACTGTCAGCCAAGATCAAAAAAACCTATTCTTTACCGATAATGTCAACGGTGGTATTCATAAAATTCAACTTCAATAATCTTAACTTCAATTTTTTAGAAATAAAAAGCTAAACTCTAACTTAATACCATGCTAACTAAGATTATAAATAATTGGTTAGATTTTTTATTTCCCAAAAAATGTTTAGTTTGCCAAAAAGATAATGAAAATTATTTATGTTTTGAGTGTTTCAAAAAATTACAAAACAGAAAACCAAGTTGTTTAAAATGTGGAGCTGATAGCAGGCTAGGAGAATTCTGTAAAAATTGCCAAAAAGATTTTGAAATTACAGGAATATTAGTGGCCGGCAATTTTCAGGACAAAAATTTAGCTAATTTAATAAAGTTTTATAAATATAATTTAATAAAAGATTTATCATATCCATTAAGTCTTTTTTTAATAAATTTTTTAAAAGAACAATTAATAAAAAATCCCATACTGCCCCAAAAAATCAAAAATAATAGAGATATTAATTTAGAAGAATTCTCTTTATTGCCCGTACCACTCTCCGATAGAAGACTTAAGTGGCGAGGCTTTAATCAAAGTGAATTATTAGCTCAAAATATTGCCAAAAAATTTAATCTGGAATTACTAAAAGATTTAAAAAGGATTAAAAATCGAAAACCTCAAGCTAGGTTAAATAGAAGCGAAAGATTAATTAATCTAAAAAATTGTTTTAAATGGACTGGAAAAAACTTAGCTAATAAAAAAATTATTATTGTAGATGATGTTTGTACCACTGGAACAACTTTAAATGAAATAGCTAAAGAATTAAAAAAACACCAAGCCCGAGAAATCTGGGGCCTGGTGCTAGCTCACGGATAATCTAAATTTTATCTTTTATAACTATTTATATTATAGTAAAAAAATAGAAATAATAATATAAAAATTATTTTATGGAGCCTAAAACTCGTGCTACTTCATAAAAAGTTTCTTTAAATTGATTTAAAACCTTAGTTCCTCGAAGAGCTGCCGCTGGATGAAACATTGGAATTAAAATTAGATTTTTTTCAAATCTAAAAATTTTACCTTGATTTTGACTAATTTTTATATCAGGAATAAAATAATTTAAAGCAAACCTGCCTAAAGTTATAATTATTTTAGGTTTTATTATAGCTAATTGTTCCCTTAAGTATGGATGGTAAGCTTCAATCTCCTCCAAGGAGGGATCACGATTTTCCGGAGGCCTTCGCTTAACAATATTAGTTATATAAACATCCTCTCTCTCTAAATCAATTTCCTCTAAACAAGAAGTTAATAATTTACCCGATCTTCCAATAAATGGTCGCCTCTCTCTGTCCTCGTTAACCCCTGGAGCTTCACCAATAAAAACAATTCTAGCATTAACTGAACCTTCTCCAAAAACTAAATTAGAAGATAATAACGGTAGCTTTTTATCTCGCTCCATCCTTGTCTTTAATTTCTGTAATAATAATTCTTTGTTTGTCTTGTTCATACTCTTTATTTTATCATAAAAATAAAAAAATAATAAAAATTGATAAAAAAAATAAAAAAGATTATGATTAAGCCCAGTTCTTTAATATTAATTTAAAAATGGAGAAAAATTCTATGAAAAAAGGAATGTTAGTATTTTTATTTATTATCCCAATTTTATTATTAGGTAAATTTTGTTTTAGCCAATGTATTAATGTTAACAAGATTAAAACAATTAAGTCACCAATAAATGATGCTGTGGTTGAAATTTCTGATTTAGTTTATTCTGGCAATTATATTGAAATGTATAGCAAGCCAGGAAATTTCTTTGTGGCTGAAAGTGAAAACCCGGATGACTATATAACGATTAGATCAGAAGTTTTTAATGGCAAAGTTGTGGCTCAAGGCATAGCGCCAGTAACTTGGAATGCCTCAGAAAGTGGATATTATTATATCCATTATAATTCTGACAAAACCTGCGGACATGACGGAAAAAAAGAAATATTGCTATCAAAAATATTTCCATTCCTCCAAAAGAATTTTTTTGGCAATATTTAAATCAAGCCAACGAATTGATGATATCAAATTATCAAACGTTAAATAAATTAAAACAAATTGAAAATAATTTAAACTTTTTAACCTTTTTTTAGATAATAAAATTAATTCGAAAAATAAATTAAAACAAACAATTCGCGCATTAAGCCCTGAACAATTCAGGGCTCTTTTATTATTATAACCTCTTTAATTATTTAATAAATTTTGCTATAATATAAAAATCGCGCCGCTAAAGGCGCGCTCTTATTTTTTAAAACAACAAATCCAGATATGCTAAAAAATATTTTTAAGAAAAAAAAGGAAGAAAATATTATTAAAGCCATACTTAAATTAGCTTGGCCCATAATTATTGCTAATATCTTTCAAGCCGCTTATCAATTAACTGATTCTTTTTGGGTAGGTAGATTAGGAGAAGAGGCAGTAGCCTCGGTTACAATCAGTTCTCCAATTATCTTTCTATTAACTTCTTTAGGGATAGGTTTTGCTGTTTCTGGCTCTATCTTAACGGCTCAATATTTTGGGGCTAAAAAACAAAAAATGGTAGATTTTAGCGCCGCTCAAACAATTTTAATGATTGTAATAGTTTCTATAATCCTGAGCATAGCTGGCTTTTTCTTAACCCCAACTATTTTAAAAATTATGAATGCTCCGATAGAAATTTATGACTATGCCTTAAAATTCTTAAGAATTGCTTTCTTAGCTCTATTGCCAAATTTTTGTTTTTTTATGTTTCAATCAATTATGCGAAGTATCGGAAAACCAATTATCCCAGTTTTTATTGTTATAGGAACAGTTATTTTAAATTTTATTCTTGATCCTCTTTTAATGTTTGGCTGGAATTTTATCCCTGGGCTAGAAGTAGTAGGAGTAGCCCTGGCTACAATTATCACCCAAACTATTGCTGCCATCATTGGATTAATAATTCTATTTTCTGGAAAACGAGGAATACATTTAAAGCTAAAGAACTTAAAACCAGATTTTAAATTTATAAAGAAATCTTTTTTCTTAGGATTGCCAGCCTCTATCGAGCAATCAGCTAGAAGTTTAGGAATGACCGTTATGATATCTTTAATTGTTGGCTTTGGGACATTATCAGTAGCCTCGTATGGAGCGGGCTCAAATTTGATTCAAATAATCATAATACTTTCCATCGGATTATCAGCTGCCACTTCAGTCTTAACTGGTCAAAGTATTGGTGCAAAAAATATTAAAAGAGCTGAGAAAATAACTATCACCAGCACTATAATATCTTTTACATTATTAACAATTTTTGGAATCATAGTATATTTTTCCGCTCCAAAACTTATTGCTTTCTTTGTGCCCAATGATTTAAATATTATAGAAAATGGGGCTCATTTTCTTAGAATTGTCTGCTTAAGTTTTGGTTTTATTGGCATACAAATGTCAATTGCTGCTATTCTCCAATCCTCAGGCAACACTACCACCGCCATGACGCTCACCTTAACTTCGCAATGGGCAATACAATTACCCCTAGCTTTTACTTTATCAAAATTTACCTCATTAGGGGTAAATGGAATATGGTATTCCCTGCCCATAACCAATATAATAATATCAATTATATATATTTTAGTATTTAAAACTGGTAGCTGGAAAAAAAAGAAAATAACCGAAGATGATAAATTATCATCAAAAATAATGGAAAATGTTCAAAGTGAAGAAATTATTTCTTATGACGCCTAAAAATATCTATTAACATTAAAAAGATATTATGTTATATTCTTGTGTTATTCTTAAATAACAAGAACTTTTAAAATATGAGTATTAACTAAAACTGATATATAATGAAAAATCTAATTGTAGTTTTATTAGTAATTTTTATGTCATCAACGGCTTTCAGCCAAGTTCAAATTTACACCCAATTCGGAGAAGACGGAACTTACAATCCAGATGTTAACGTTTTTGGTTATGGACCAAAATTTGGGAAAAATGAAGCTTTTAAAATAACCTATTTTGTCTTAGCTGAAAAAGCTTGGGCGGAAGGTTTAATGGGTATAAATTACGCACCCAAGAATTGGATAGAATTGGGAATAAGCTTTGGGATAGAACAAAACCCTAAATTATTTCGCCTAGCCAGTAATATCTGGATAGGAAACAATAAATGGTCATTTTTTACCTGGTTTGAGAAAGGATTCGGGGTTGATAATTACTGGTATAATTCCAGTTTAAGTTATGCTCTAAATAAAAACCTTGAAATCGGGGTGGTCGCTTGGAGATTCAACGGAGTCGGTCCTAAATTAAAAACTACCTTTGACAAAGTGTCAATTTGGGTTTTTCCGGCCTATGATTTCGAATTTCAAAAGAAAAACATAACCATTGGAGTAGATATAAAAATATAAAAAACTCCAACAAAAAACCTTTCTAAGTAGAAAGGTTTTTTTATTTATAGAAAAATATTATTTTTTCTTCTTTTTGTCAGCCTTAGCTTCCAACATTAGACGTTTAGTTTCTAAGCGTTTAGCAGTTTTATGGGATTTACTACTTTTTCGCTTACCAACTCGATGTGGCTTGTTTAGCATAATTTTTTAATTTAATTATTAATATTATGAACAACTCTTTGAGGAAAAGGTATTTCAATCCCCTCTTTATCAAAGGCAATTTTTAATCTTTGACGTAATTCTCCAGTTACATCCCATTGACGCAAAGGTCTAGTTTCTCCTAAAATTTTTAAAACAACCGAAGAATCAGCAAAATCATCAACTCTTAAAAATTTAGGAGCTTCAATAATAGCATCTTTCCATTTAGGATCTTGAGATAAATCTAAACCAACTTGGTTGATAACTTTAATAACTTTTTCTAAATCAGCATTATAAGAAACCCCTATATTAAAGTTTATTCTAGAAAAATCTCGGGCCGAATTGGAAACTCTCTTAATCTCTCCATGAGGAACATAGTGAACAACTCCATCCAAGTCTCTTAAAGTTGTCATTCTCAGGGTGATATCTTGAACGGTTCCACAAGTATTATCGAAACAGACTACATCACCAATTCGATATTGGTTTTCGACGATAATAAAAAGACCACTAATAAGATCTTTAATAAGATATTGACCACCGAAGCCTAGAGCTAATCCAGCGATACCAGCGGCAGCCAAAAATGGTCCAATTTCTAAACCAAATTCTTGTAATATCATAAGTGCGGCCAAAATCCAAACAACGGCTCCAATTGAAAAGGAAAAAATTCTAATTAATGTTTTTTCTCTTTTTTCTTCGGCCTCTTGACTAGAATAATTACTGGAAACAACTACCCGCCTAACTAAGCGATTAATAAAAACATTGATAATCTTTTTAATAATTATAGCGACTATTACAATAATTACAATCCTCAATCCATTAACTGATAGCCATTTTATTAAATATGGGATATTTTCTTGAAAATAATTCATGAAGGCTTAATTTTATTAAATAAACTAACAGAAGGTATTATATCACAAAAAATTAATTTAGACAAAAAAACAGGGCCTATTATTAGACCCCTTGATTGTTCGATAATTTAGCTTATTTTTTTCTAGGCCATTTTAAAAGACCTAATAAAATAAGGAAAAAACAATTTAAACTAATTAGAATAATATGAAGAAAGGAAAAAACAGCTATAGGGAGTATAACCATAGTAGATATTATTCCTATAAAAAATCCTGAGCAAATTAAAATAAAAGATTTGATTTTTTTTCTTTCTTTTAAAAGCTCTTCTTTGGCATCATAATTCCACTCTAAATTATATTCTTCTTTAGCTTTTTGGCCGATATCATCTAAAAATTTTTGATATTTTTTAATCTCCTTTTCTGTTAAAGGTTTTTTATACATAATTTTTTCAACATATAGCCAAATAATTAAAACTAAAATAAAATAAAGAAACTCCATAATTAGTAAATTTTTAATTAAACAATTTTTAAAGAACAATTCAATGATCAATATATACTATACTATATTTTAAAATTTGTAAAATAATCTTTATTTTTGAAGATAGGCTATCCAATAATCCCTCTTATAAACACGTCCAGCAAATTTAGTATAATTGGTTTTTTTGTCTAATTTTAAAATCTTAAAAAATTTAGAATAAAGATTTAAAAAATCATCGCGACTAAAAACTCTCTCAACTAAACCAATCTCTTTAATAATATAAGTATCTTTTTCTTTTCCAGGAAATTGTTTTAAAAGGTTTTTAACATTTTTATTACCATCTTTAGAGAGGGCTCTAACAAAAAAATAACCTTCCGGCTTTAAAACTCGATAAACTTCTCGTAAATAAATATCTCTACCCTTTTCATCTAGAGAATTAGATGAGGTAATATCCAAAACTACATCCATAGAAGCATCTTTTATATCATAGGGTTGACCAATATCAGTTAAACGGTAATCAACTGATAAATTATTTTCCTTAGCCCGAAAGATAGCTAAATCTAAGGCTGTTTTAGAAAATTCCATACCAATAACAACATTACCACGACTAGCTAGATAATTAGAGTTTCTCCCAGTTCCACACCCTAAATCTAAAATATTCTTATCCTCTAATCTAAATTTTTTTTCTTTTTTGAGAAATTTAAAGAATCTTAAGGTGTCAGCCTGAGGCTCTTCTTTTTTAGTAACTAGTTTTGGATTTTTATATTCATTATCCCAAGCTAGATTTTGTTTATTCATGGAGTATAATAGTTTAAATTATTCTAAACGGAAAGAAGCTTTAACAGTAACCATAATATCTTTATTAATGCTAGAAGTATCATAAGAACCATAATCAGAAACATCTATAGAATTAGAAGATAATACTTGGACTACTCCGCTAGAAGCTGACTGAACATTTCCAATTCCTCTTCCGGTTCCAGCAGCAATCTTTTCAGCTCGAGCCTTAGCATCTTTAACAGCATCGGCCAATAAAGAAACTCTTAACTCAGCTAGATTTGAATAATAATATTCTAAAGATTGAACAGCAATAATAGCCCCCTGACCCACTAAAGAAGGAATCTCCTTAGAGATATCAGTTATCTTATTAACATCACTATCCTGAATAGTAATAGTCTGGCTTAATTGATAACGAGTCTCCGCCCCACTATATGATTCGTAAACCTGATACATTCCAGCTGGGCCAATAATAATTTTGTCATCACTAATGCCTTTTTGTTTTAATAAACTTTTAGCTAAATTAAGATCAGTAGCCATTCCTTGATAGCC
Source organism: uncultured Gammaproteobacteria bacterium (assembly GCA_964567645.1). Taxonomy (GTDB): domain Bacteria; phylum Patescibacteriota; class Patescibacteriia; order Patescibacteriales; family UBA12465. The sequence continues at coordinate 1,431 of CAZMNE010000005.1, read as the reverse complement.
TTCCGCTAAATTACTAATAGGAGCAATACGAGAAATATTAATGATTAATTTAGCTTGATCGGAAACCACTGGCATTTTAGCTGAGCCAGTAACTGACAGAATGTCATTAGCCGAAGCTTTTAATTGAGCTTCTTGATAAAGATAGCCAAAAGTAGCTAAACCGATTATCAAGGATATTCCTAAGACTAAAGCGGCTAAAACTTTGTTTTCTTTCATATTTTTTAAATTAATTTTAAAACTAACTAATAATATTTTAACAAATTTATTATTTAATGTAAATCTCCTCTCCAAATAATATCCAAACGATCTAAGCCATTACTAACGAACTCATCTTGCCATTTTTGATAAAAATCATTTATCCTCTCTGGAAGCCAATTATTCTTACTTATATATTCTATTTCCTCTGGTCTTATATCTCTCATAAAATCTCTCTTTCCTAGAGTAGTCTCTAACTCACTCCAAAAAGTTTCCTCGTCATACTCCTCTAAATCATTTGAAATTTTATCAAACCATTCATCATTTAAAATTAATCTATTTTCATATTTCTCTACCATCCCCGAACAATCAAAATCAGGAGCAAAGCTTAAAAGCTTTCTTTGTAAATTTTCTACATCTAGACTAGTCTTTTTATACCTCCTTCCATCAACCAAGTCACCCAAAATACCATAAACAGAATTTCCTACCTCCACCGCTCTAATTAAATTCCTATACTCTTTTTGATTTAATTCGATTTTCATTTCTTTGTATATTAATAAAAAATTAATTTAATTTATTTTTTATAAAACTATAAAAGTCTTGAACCCTTTTAATCTGCTCTGGTTGTATCAAGAAAGGTTCAACATCCTTGGACAGATTTTTAAAATTTAGACCTCGACAAATATCTAATATTTTTTTAGAAAATTCATCTTTCTGAAGAGAATAATTTTTTAGAATATAAGAAAAATTTGGCTCTGTTTTTCCATAAAGATAACTGACATCATAAAAGTCTCTACCTTTTTTTCGTGGACGACCAATTATTGTCATTAATTTTTGAGATAAAGCAATATCTATTGGATTGACTAAAATATTTCGATAAACATTAAATTTATTTAAAACATAAACCTCCGTGGGAAATATTTTTTTTCTCTTAACTGTATCAATTCTAACTAAAATTTTTTCACTTTCTAAATTACTTAAATTATTATCAAGTAATATTTTGGGGAATTTAATATAGCAATGAAAAGCACCTTTTTCAACAAATCTAAATTCCAGAATAAATCCTTTTAATTCCATGTCCCTGACAACTTCTTGCATTAATTTAGAAAAATCAGAAAAAGATAAACCATAATTATCGAAATCCAAATCTTCTGAGAAACGATTGCCATTATGGACTATGCGAATAGCCGTTCCTCCAATAAAAACCAAATGGGAAGACTTTTTTTGTTTATAAAT
>CAZMNE010000004.1:0-44763 GCA_964567645.1 uncultured Gammaproteobacteria bacterium | reverse complement strand
ATGCTCGAACTGCTTTGGAACTTAAAATATGTCTAATATTAAAACAAAAACAGGCTTTTAAGGCTTGATTTTGTGTTTTGCTCGAGGACAGGGATTCGAACCCCGATAGCCAGGACCAAAACCTGGAGTCCTACCATTAGACGATCCTCGAATATTAATAAAAATATAATAATTGATATTTATATGTAAGTCAAGAACTTTGCTTAATAAAACTAAACCTTGGCGTATTTTTTAACGGCTAAATAACTAGCCACTATATTAACAATAGATATGCCTAAAAATTGCAATCCAAATATCGCTAAAAAATTACTCATAAAATAATTAATAACATTAATATTATAACCTACAAAAAACACTTCTAGGTATGGTTGTAAAACGCCTAGCAAGGGGAAAGTAACAGCCACAATAATCGCAGTAGCTATTAAGGTATAGATAAAAGAAGACAACAAGAAAGGGGCGTAAATAAAGGAATTAGAGGCCCCCACTAAACGCATAATCTCTATCTCTCTTTTATGGGTATAAACAGCCACTTTAATCGAATTATAGATAACTAGCAAACTCGTAATAATAAATATAATAATAATAAAAAGACCAATATCATCTATCCTGTTAGTAATATTATCAATCTTTTCTAATATTAGCCTATTATCAGTAAAATCGCGTGAATCAATAATATCATTATTAATTGACTTCAACTCTTCAATCAAGTCAGCTACTTCATTAACATTTTTAGGTGATATTATTAAACTAGGTGACAAAGGATTTTTACCTAACTCCAACAAAGCTTGTAAAATTTCTGGTTTATCTTGATTTTTTTCTCGGAAAGAATCAAGAGCTTCTTGTTTAGAAATATATCTAACCTCTCTAACCTTTTCCATGGCACTGATTTTTAATTTTAAGTTCAATATTTCTGTTTCATTGGCCTCTGGTTTTAAATACAAACTTAAATCAATTTTTTCTTTAATAGCATCAACCGCACTAGAGCTTAATACCCTAGTTAAGATTAAAGTATTAATAGACAACATTGCCAAAAGAATAATAGTAATAGTAACTATTGATAACCAAATATTCCTACTAATATCTTGTAAACTAAACTTTAGAGCACGAAAAAATGAAATTAACATATCTAAAAATTAAATTATATATTTACCATGTTCTTTGTCGCTAATAATATTACCATTATCAACAGTAATAACCCGACGGTTCAAGCTATTAACAACATCACGATTATGAGTAACTAAAATAACGGTAGTTCCAAAATTATTAATCTTCAACAATAATTCAATTATATCATTAGCATTAATAGCATCTAAATTTCCAGTTGGTTCATCAGCTAATAATATTTTAGGTTGGTGGACCAAGGCTCGAGCAATAGCAGCTCTCTGCTGCTCCCCCCCAGAAACTTCGTGAGGATAGCGATCCATTTTATTTTGTAGTCCAACTATTTTCATTACACTAGCAACAATTTTATCAATTTTAGATTGATTTTTACCACAAACCTCTAAAGCAAAAGCAACATTTTCTTTTAAAGTTTTTTTAGGCAATAATTTAAAATCTTGAAAGATAACACCAATTTGACGACGTAAATAGGGAACCTCAGCTTTGCCAATATTAGTAATATCCCAATCGCCAATAAAAGCCTGACCAGAACTAGCTAGCTCTTCGCCAATCAATATTTTAACTAAAGTAGTTTTACCACTTCCTGATTGTCCCACTATGGAAACAAATTCACCAGCCTCAATTTTTAAATTAATGTTTTCTAAAACTTTAATTTTATTTTTATAGGCTTTGTCTATATTAATAAGTTTTATCATAAATTTATCTATTTATTTTATAAGAAGCAAAATTAAATAAATCAATTGTTTCTGAAAAACTCTGAACGCGAGAAGAAGCGTTTAAAATAACTGCTATATATTTTTCACCATTAATCTCAGCTCGAGTAATTAGACAATATCCAGCTTCATCTAAATATCCAGTCTTTGATCCAATAATTTTAAAATTATTAAAATTATTATTTAAAACTAAATCACTACTATTATAACGTAATTTTAAAGAGTTGTCATTTCTGGTAGTAAAACGATAACTGGAAGTAATACTAGCCTGACTTATTAATTTATCTTCAAAAATTATAGAAGCTAACATTGCTAAATCTTTAGCGGAAGAAACATTGTTTTTATCCAAACCTGTCGGCTCATTTATTCTAACGGTAGTGGCGCCATTTTCTTGAGCCCAAGAATTTATTTTTTTAATAAAATCATCTCGACTTAAACCACTAACCCTCACTAAAGTTTCCACCACATTATTAGCTGACCTTACTAAAGCAGAATATATTAAATCTTTAATAGATAATAAATCACCTGACTTTAGATTAACTAAAGCTATCTCCCATTTAGGAAAATATTTAAAATTATATTCTTCATCTTTTATGTCATACTTAATAATTTCTTCTAACCTCCCGCTATTGTTTTCTTCTTGTAAAAAAGTATAAACTGATAAAAGCTTTGTCAGGCTAGCTATGGGCAAGGCCTTTTCAGAATTTTTTTCATATAAAACACTTTTATCACCTTCTTTTATTAAAATAGCACTAGCTGATTTTATCTCTGGAACTTCTCCTGAACCGAAATCAACTAATAATTTTTTATCAAAACTAGCTGTAGCCACACTTAGTGGCTCAACAGATATATTTATAATTCCTTCCCCCTTATTAGCTATTTTTTTAAAGGCTTCATAATCTAAATCTAAAATTCTATCAGGAAAAATTGATCTATCGGGCCCAAAATCATTAACCGTAGCATCAACAAATTTTCCATTAGCTAAGTTTTTAACTCGCAAAACCGAACCCTTGGGAAATTCAGGAGAGGCGGTAAAATCACCTCCCTTATATTTATACCAGCTAGCCTGACCAACTGACAAAATTTCTGGATAAGAAAAAACTGCAATCCTAGCATAAGGTAAGTGGATTAAAGAGCGAACAAAATTTTCTTCTGGAAAATCCCAAGTTGGAAGTGGTCTCCAAGTAGCATAATTTTTATCATAAAAAAATACTTGTTTATAATTAGAATTTTTTTCATTATAAGAAAACTGAATATAAAAGGGTTTATGATTGTCATAAGCAGCCTTATTCTTAAACTCAAATTGTAAAATAGGGCTTTCTAGGTTTAAATTCCAAGGAGAGATTACTTCATTGTCACCAATTTCTTCAATGATTACTTCAGTATCTTCTGATAAAATTCCTGGAACTAAAGATAATTTCAACTTATCAGAAAAAGCAGAAACGGTATATCCCTTTAAAATAGTTTCTTTATCTAAAATAATATTAAATTTTTTATTTTCAACCTTGCTAGCCAAAACATCTTTTGACAATAATAAAAATAAAAATACTAATATTAAACTAATTATTTTTTTCATGAGTATATAAAATTAATTATCAAAAAAATATTTAATCCACTTCTGAGGATTGTTTAATTCTACTCCTTCAAGTACAGCGCTCTCTCTTTCTATATCTTCATCCTTAATGATCTTTTTTATAACCACCACCTTTTCTCCGTCTTTTTGTAATCCTAAATTTAATCTAGCTCTTTCTTCCACAGCCTGATCAGATTCTAAATATGATAAAAATTCTCTTAATTCTTCATTATTTTTTTCATATTGATTAATTTCATTTTTAACCTTAACAATTTCATTTTCTAAGTCCATTCTCTTTTTTTTATTTTTTAAATAAGGAAACAAAATTAAAACAATCATACCTATTACAAAAACTAAAAAGAGAGATTGTTTTAAAACTCGTCCCTTTTGTCCTTTAACTTTTCCTTTCTGGACATAATTTAATTTTTCAGTTGGACTAAGACTATACTTATTAGACATAAAAAATAATAAAAATTAACGAGATTTTGGAGTAACCCAAAAGCCCATATATTTTCCTAACATTAATCTGACCTGAGCATCTATACAAGGAATAGCTCCAAAAACTATAATAGAAACTGGCACAAAAATCCATTCAAAAAATAATTTTATACTTTTAAAAATTCCGTAATTTTTTGGTTTTTTCGGTAATAATAAAGAAGATATAGTGGCCGAAATTAAAAGGCCAACCATAGAAATTGTCATTAAAGTCTGAGTAATTGCCGGCAAATTAAAGGCCATAACAGTTTCATTAAATCTATCCCCTCCCAGAATCATTGGCAACCATCCCACAAAACCAATAATTAAGGCTGTAGTAGCCCAAGAATGAAAACCATAAATCTGAATCCAGATATGTCTTAGAGCTTTTCGTTTTTTAAGAGCTTTTCGTTTTTTTAAAAAATTAAAAATTAAATAAGGTACATTTTCGCTACCCCAAGCCCAACGTCTTTGTTGTTTATATAAACTTTTAGCTGTCTTCACAAAGCTCTCATCACAAGTAGCATCCATAGATACCGGAAAATACAAAGGCTCTACTCGATAATCAGCATTATAATATAAAAAACAATGCCAAAATATTCGAGAGTCTTCGCTAACCATATTAGTAGCCCAAAAACCAATGTCAACCAAGGCTCTAAAGGTCATAGAATGAGAAGAATAAGTAGCTAGCTTCTCAGGTCTAATTTGTTGCATCATCTGCCAAAAAGTATTAGAAGCCGAAGAAACTCTAGCAAAAAACGGCGCTTGCCAAATATTATTATGATAAACTGGAATTGGTTGATAACTAGCTCGATAAGGATTTTCAACAGTTAAAAATTTATAAGTTAAACAGAAAAAATAATTATAAGAAGCTACAGTATCAATATCAAAAACACTAACTAAAATTTTATCATAGTCAATTCCTTCTTTGTCGATGATTTCTTTTTTTATTAATTTACCAGCATAAGCTTGGTTAGCTCCCTTGCCCTTTAATTCTCCTTCAATATCAGGATGAAAAGAAACAAAAAATTTTCTAAAATAATGACCAAATTCTTTTTCAATTATTTTAGCTTTTTCATGAGCGCTCTGACCAACTCTTTCTTCCATGGCTAAAACTACAATCATTTTTTCACTAGGATAACCATTGCCAATCAATCCATTAAAGCTAGTTCTAATAACTTCTAAACTTTCATTATAGGTTGGAAGTACTATCATATGAATAACGTCTTGCCAATTCCAGCCCTTTTTGCCTAAACTACCTTCTGACAATTTTTCTCTCTCTGAAGGCAATTCTTCACACTTTTTAAACCAGTCTATTTTTTTATTATATTTTAATTTTTTATAAGAATTAATTAAATAAATAGCCAAAAAAATAACCAACAAAAAATAATAAACATTAAAAGCAATTAAAAAATAAGCCACCCAAGTTGGCTGAAAATAAGAAAAAAATATTAAAACTAAAAGAGTTCCAACTGATAAAAACCCTGGAAGAATTTCTAAAGATCTATAAACTCTTTTGTCTCTACCAAAAAGCTCCGTAGCCTTGGCTACTTTTAAATAATCCATATTTAAAATTTTAGTTTTCTAAATTAATATTTTGGCCTTCTTTCATTTCTCCGCCAAGATCTTTTTTAATATGACCTTCAGAGCTACTTTTTTTTGGAGAACGAAAACCAACGGGCTTAGCTTGCCTTAAATCATCTAAACTTAAAGCCTTAATATCCTCTATTATTTCTTCAGCTGTTTCTGTTTTTTCTTTCTTAATATTTTTATTAGAAACAACTTTTGAATTTAGTCCCGAGAAAGAACTGGCTTTAAGAGTGGGGGAGATTTTTTCTTTTTTAAAAGGAGTATTAGAAAAATTATTATTTTTAAAAGTAGGTTTTGTTGTCTTGTTATTAACTGGCGCCTTTCTTTTGTCTGGATTATTTAAACAATCCTTACAATATGTTGGTCTAAGGCCATCCGGCTTAAAAGGAACCACAATATCAACTCCGCAAGAAGAACATTTTGTAGAAAAGCCCTCTTCTTTTCTAATATTTTTATTCTTATTATTCTTTTCAGAATCATCTCCAGAATAGTCCTGATGCCACAACATAATTTTTTCTTCTACTGCTTCTTTTTTAGAGGCATATTTTTCCCTAGAATAACTTATAACTTTCTCAGTATTATTAGTTTTATCTTCAACTGGAAGCGGTGGCAAACCTCGAGCTGAAAAAGGATCAGAAGCAATACCATCAATCATTAATTTTAAATACATTTCATATTTTGGTAAATTAACAATATCTTCTTCAGTAAACACTGGCGTAAATTCTTTAACTAATTCTTCAGCGTCAGCCGCCCCAACCCTAAAAACAATAATAGTTCCAACGTTTCCAAAAACAGCCGGCTTGACTCTTTCATTTAGCTGCTCAATATATTGATGAGCCATAATTAAATTAAGACGGTATTTTCTAGCTTCTGATAAAATATTAGCAAAACTCTCTGTAGAAAAATTTTGAAACTCATCAATATATAAATAAAAATCTTTTCGATCTTTTTCGTCAATATCAACTCGACTCATGGCTGCTAACTGAATTTTGGTAATCATCATAGCTCCCAATAAAGCAGAATTATCTTCTCCAATTCTTCCTTTGCTTAAGTTCATTATTAAAATTTTTCCACCATCCATCACCTCTCTAATATCAATCGATGACTTTACTTGACCAACAATATTTCTCATAAAAGAACTAGACAAAAATTGCCCAACTTTATTTTGAATCGGAGAAACTGCTTCGGAGGCAAATTTATCAGCATAACTAGAAAACTCTTTTTCCCAAAAAGATTTTACCACCGGGTCCTTGATGTTGGATACCACTTTTTTACGATAATCTTTATCAGACAACATTCTAACCACCCCTAATAAGGTTGATCCAGGAAAATCTAAAATAGCTAAAATAGCATTTCTTAAAATATATTCTAAACGAGGCCCCCAAGAATCAGCCCATAATTTTTGAAAGACGCCAATTAACCCAGATGCTACTAGATGACGTAAATGAGGTTCTACTTGCTCAACCAAATTAAAAGCAATAGGAAAGTCAATGTCAGAGGGATTAAAATAAACTACATCCTTAATTCTTTCTTCTGGTATATATTGAATAATTTTTTCAGCTAAGTCTCCATGGGGATCAACTACGGCAACTCCTCGACCAGCTCTGATATCTTCAATAATCATGTTTTCCAAAATAGTAGATTTTCCCATTCCAGTTTTTCCAATCAAATACATATGACGTCGACGATCATCAGTTTTTATACCAAAACGACGCATTTGATTACGAAAATTAGTTTGAGCAAAAAACATTACTTCATTGTCCATATAGAAATTAATTAAAATAAAAATTAAAAGCCAACCAAACCATTGACTGACCCTACAAGCCCCTGAATTGACTCAGAAAAACTTTTTAAAACTGGAGGTAAATATACAAAAGCCAAGATTATTGGAATAATTATTAAAAATAGTTTTATCCAACTAAAAATCTTTTGCCAAACAACATATTTTTTTATGTATCTAGTTAATTCTAATATTTCTTGACTTACTTTAATGTTTTCTTTAATTAAGTCATTTAGCTCCAAGCCTTTTTCAAAAAACTCTCCCAATTCTTCGTTATCCTCAATATTTTTTTTATTTTCTGCCATCTCCATAATTTTAAAAAATTAATTTATCTTATAGAAAAATTATAGCAAAAAAATATTTAAAAATCAAACCAATTTTTATTCTCTAATTTCGCAATTTGGAACATTTTTCTGAAGCTTTTCCAAGATTCCTTCTAGCTCCGTCATTTTAAAAGCTCCTAAACCCTTAAACCTTGAATTTACTAATTCAGTATCTGACTTAAATCTTTGTAAAAACCACTTTTTGGCACCAGATATTTCTTCAGATATTTTGATAATATCATCTAATTTATGTAGGCTTGGAACTAAGGTAGTACGAAACTCATAAGGAATTAAATTTTTCATTAATAGTTCTACGGATGCTTTAATTTTTTTTAAATCAACCTTAACCCCTACCACCTTCTCATAATTTTCTAACGGAGCCTTAATATCCATGGCCACATAATCAAGTAAATTATTATTAATTAGATCTTCAACAATATCTGGATTAGTACCATTGGTATCTAGCTTTACTTTAAATCCCATTTTTCTAATTTTGATAATAAATTCTTTTAAATCTGGCTGTAAAGTCGGTTCTCCTCCTGAAATCACTACTCCGCCAAGTTTTCCCTTTCTTTCTTCTAAAAAAAGAAGAAGATCTTTCTCGGGAACCTGAGAATAATCTTCTTCTCTATATTCATTCTCACCCTCACCATTGGTCAGGACAAGCATAGGGTTGTAGCAATAATGGCAACGAAAATTACAGGATTTAGTAAAAATAATAGCTGAAATTTGTCCGGGAAAATCGATTAAACTAAGCTTTTCTAATCCTCCGATTACCATTTTAAAAATAAAAAACTAACGGAAATAAATAATTTCTATATTATCAATATTATTCGCTAATCTTTTCTGATTTAATTTTGTAAGTCTTTCTGTCAACATATTCAGCTGCTTTACCCTTGTTATAACACTTTGTAGGGGTAAGCCATCCTACTACTCTGGCATAAACAACACACTCTGTTCTGTTGTTAGTTTGAATTGGACTCATATTTTTTTTCTTTAAAGCTAACATATTTTAAAAAAATGTAAGCTCTATTATTAATTATTATAAAACATATTTTTTTAAAAAGCAAAATTAACAAGAACAAGTTTCAATATTTTTATCTTCCGACACTTGATTATAGGCAAATACACCCAAACCCTTTTCTTCGTCACATTTTGGACAATATTTATGCTCTCCTGGTATATAACCATGAATAGGGCAAACTGAAAAAGTTGGAGAAATGGTAAAATATGGTAATTTATAATTTTCTACAATAGTCTTAACTAATTTTTTAGTAATTTCTGGATCGCTAATTCTTTCACCTAAGAATCCATGCAAAACCGTTCCTCCGGTATACTTAGTCTGAAGCTCATCTTGCAAATCTAAAGCCGTAAAAATATCATCGGTAAAACTAACTGGCAAATGAGTAGAATTAGTATAATAAGGATCACCTTGCCCACTTTTTACTATATCGTCATTAGCACAAATTATATCTGGATACATTTCTTGATCTTTTTTAGCAAAACGATAAGTGCAACCCTCTCCTGGAGTAGCTTCTAGATTATATAAGTCTCCAGTTTCTTCTTGAAATTTAGAAATAATTTCTCTCATAAAGTCCATAACATCTAAAGCAAATTTATGTCCTCGAGCGCTGGTAATATTTTCTCCTAATAAATTTATAGCCGCTTCATTCATTCCATTTAAACCAATAGTATTAAAATGATTTTTCCAGCTAGAACCAAATCTTTCTTTGATTTCTGATAGATAATGTTTAGAGTAGGGATAAAGTCCTTCTTCGGTAAAATTTTCAATAACCTTTCTTTTTATTTCTAAGCTTTCCTTAGCTAAATTCATTAATTTTAATAACCTGTCTTTAAAATCATTTTCATCCTTAGATAAATATCCTAGTCTAGCCATATTAACAGTTACTACTCCCAAACTTCCTGTCAAAGGATTGGCCCCAAAAAGTCCACCACCCCTTTTTCGAAGCTCACGATTATCTAATCTCAAACGACAACACATACTTCGGGCATCATCGCGATCCATATCTGAATTTACAAAATTTGAAAAATAAGGAATGCCATACTTAGATGTCATTTCCCACATTAATTCTAAGCTTTCTCTATCCCAATCAAAATTTTTATCAATATTATATGTTGGAATTGGAAAAGCAAAAACTCGACCACTAGCATCGCCCTCAATCATTACTTCAGCAAAAGCTTTATTAAATAAATCCATTTCGTCTTGAAAATCTCCATATTTTTCATTCATTATTTTTCCACCAATAATAACATTTTCTTCGGCTGTCATTTTAGAAGGAGTTACATCCAAAGTAATATTGGTAAAAGGAGTTTGAAATCCAACTCTAGTTGGAACATTAACGTTAAAAACAAATTCTTGCAAAGCTTGTTTAATTTCTTTATAAGACAATTTATCGTATCTAATAAAAGGAGCTAAATAGGTGTCAAAATTTGAAAAAGCTTGAGCTCCAGCAGCTTCGCCTTGCATGGTATAAAAGAAATTTACAATTTGGCCTAAGGCGCTTCTAAAATGTTTTGGTGGTTTACTTTGAATTTTAGTATCAACTCCACCGAATCCTCGAAGTAATAAATCTTTTAGATCCCAACCACAACAATAGGGAGCCAATAAACCTAAATCATGAATATGAAAGTCTCCATCAACATGAGCTTTTCTAATATTTTCTGGATAAAGCTTATTTAACCAATATTTAGCCGAAATAGAGGAAGCAATATAATTATTTAAACCTTGAACCGAAAAGCTCATATTGCTATTTTCCTTTAAGCGCCAATCGGCCTTCCCCAAATAATCTTCCATTAACTTTTCTTCATTGCTTTTATTAATTTCTCTAACTTGACGCCTTTGATCACGATATAAAATATAAGCCTTAGCAGTTTTAATTAGCCTATTTTCAATTAAAGTTTCCTCAACCACATCCTGAACTTCTTCTACAGCTGGAATTGTCTTATGGTGAAATTTTTTACCAATCTTATCTAAAACCTGTCCTCCTAATTTTTCAGCTAATTCTAAATTTTCCTCATCTGCTGCCTTCATAGCACTTAAAATAGCAGAAGAAATTTTTGAAATTTCAAAATCAGCAATATCCCCGGACCTTTTTAAAATTTTAGTAACATTGGTTGACATAAAATTATTTATTAATTTATATATTTTATTTTTTTTTCTTTTTTAATAGTTTATCCAATTCTTCACCAAATTCCTCCAAATCTTCAAAAGATTGATAAACTGAGACATAACGGATATAAGCAATTTTGTCTAATTTTTTTAAATTCTTCATAACAATTTCACCAATCTCCTTAGAATCAATCTCATCTTTATTTATAACCTGTAAATCTCGTTCAATACAATGTATTAATTTTTTAAATTTTTCATCGCCCACTTCTCTCTTTTCTAAAGCCTTTTTCAAACCACCAACCATTTTATCCCGATCATAGCCCTCTCTACGACCATCTCTTTTAATTACCATTAAATCTAAAATTTCCATTTCTTCATGAGTAGAAAATCTAAAGCCACATTTCAAACACTCCCTTCTTCTTCTAATCAAAAAACCTTCTCCGGAAATTCTTGAGTCCACAACTTTAGTATCTTCAAAGTGACAAACAGGGCATTTCATTGATGTTTTTAATAAATTTTAAAACTCTCTTAAACACAATATGTAGTATAATAGATTTAAATTTAACCACTACATCTTGTTAATTCAAATTATAGCAAAATTTTAAGTATCTGCCAAATAATCAAAAAATAGCTAATATTAAATAATTTTAAAAACAATTATTAAAAAATAAAAAAAATAAAAAATTCTTCTGTGGATAACTTTTAAGAAAATAAAAACCCAATCTTGATGATTGGAGTTTATTTCGCTTTTTCAAAAAATAGAAGATACGCTTTTAGTTATTATATAACTATTTTAATCTAAATATTAGAGTAATGATCACTAACATCTTCTAGATTGTCTAACTCGTCGATAAATCTATCAATTTTTTCTTGTTCTTCGTTAGTCAATTCTTGCTTGTCTTTAGACACATATTCTATCTCTGAAGATTCTGTTTTAATATCTTTTTTATCTAGTATTGCTTTGATATTCTGCAAATTTTCCACTTTTGTAAAAATAATTACCACCTCTTCTTCAATTTTAAAATCTTCAATTTCAGCGTCAATTAATTCTAACTGTAACTCTTCCAAATTAATATTTTTTTCTTTAATAGTCTCCATAGAAATAACAATAACTCCTTTTTGTTCAAAATTCCACATTACCGATCCCAAGCTTCCACCAAACTGAGATAGAGCATGTCGAACCATCGAAGCACTTCTATTTTTATTATCAGTCAAACATTTAATAATAAATTGAACATTATTTGGTAAAACTCCTTCATAGTATAGCTCCTCAACAGCTGCTCCACCTAATTCACCGGTACCACGTTTAATAGCTCTTTCAATATTATCTTTGGGCATATTAACGCCCCGCGCCTTATCAATCATAGCACGAAGACTTGGATTTTTTTCGGGATCACCACCTTTTTCACGCGCCGCTACAGTAATAGCATTGCCTAATTTAGTAAAAATAGCTCCTCTTTTGGCATCAACTACCGCCTTAGCTCTCTTGGTGGTAGCCCATTTAGAATGTCCTGACATATTTTATATAAATTAATTATTAACACTTCCTGGCACTATAATATCAAACGGCTTATTATTGCCATAAGCCTGGGGACCATAATCCTGACAATAATTCTTAATATTATTTTTAAAATAAGCTGGCTTATTTTTTTGAATTTGCCCTACTAAATAATAAGTTAAACACAAAACAAAAGCAAAATCAACCTTATTTGGCAATTCTATTTGCCAACGACTCTGGGGTTCGCCAAAATATAAATTCTTTTCCTTTCCTAATGTTATAACCAATTCTTTTTTATCTCTAATAACAAATTTAGCGTGACGAGCATGACCAAAACTAAAAGATCGAAGAGATAATTTAGGACCAAATAATTCGCTCTTTTTTATATCAATCATTGGAGTAATAGCAATGAACTTATCTGGCAAAATTAAAGAGTAAGAATTATAATTTTTAAATCCATTCTTAATTTTTAACTTTTTGAGAAAATTTAAAATTAGTCTTGGATTTTCTCCAGTGGCTGATAAAACCATCCCTAAATAAGTAGAAATATTATACGTATACGGTTCAGAAATTTTTGGATAAATAATTACTTTATCGGCTATTTTAGCAGCGCTAGAATCAGATGAACAAGTTAATAAAATAGTTTTAAGTTTATATTTTTTAGCTAGCTCTATTTCCCAAACAGAATCTTTTTCGCCTGAAGCCGAAATAACAACAACTTCTTTTATTATTTTTTTATTTATAAGATCTCTATAATTTTCTATAGTTTTTTTAAAAGTGCTCTCATCAGCAATAATAGCTTTTCGACTAGAAAATAATATTTGACCAGTATTGTAAGCATTGCCGCTACCAACTACAATAGGAAAAGCAAAATTATTCAAATTTAATTTTGGCAATTTATTTTTATTAAAAAAATTTAATGCCTTAATTACCCCCTGATCTAAAGTTATTAATGTTTTCATAAATAGATTGACTTAAAAAGTTAAAAATGTTAAGATTTTATAGCTAATTTTAAATATATTTGGTTTAAAAATCTATCAAAAACAATTCTAATAATTCTAATAAAGACAATTTTTTTATTAAAAAAACTAATTGTTTTTGTTTTTGAATTAATAAAAAAGATAATTTTATTTATTTTGAATTTTTTATTTTTCAAAATTATTGTCAAGATATATTATAATTATATCTTAATTTACAAAAAAATAAAAGAAATTAATCAAAAAAACAATTCTAAGATGTATTTGATTAAAAGAAACTCCTCTATATTTATTATTATTATCTTGGTTTTTGTTATTATTTTAAAGAGTAATATTAAAAAAACAGAGGCTCAAAGCTTATCCAATCAAATATATAAAACTACTTTAGCCCAAAATATTAAATCTGATTTTGATGATTTTGAACCAGAGGAGTTAATAATAGAAACAGCCGAAGATAGAAGCTTAGATTCTATAATCTCTCCTCAATATGTCGAATCGGTTGGAACCCTGCAAGCTAAAACAAGAATAAATACTAAAATTGTTAGCGAGGAAACCAATACTGTGCTTTCCTATGAACATGGAGATGTTTTAACTAACCCAGGGCTAACATCAGTAGAATCTAATAATGTTAGAGACAAAATTATTGAATACAATGTTCAGGCCGGGGAAACTATTAGTAGCATTGCTGAAGATTTTGGTTTAAATGTTAATACTATTTTGTGGGAAAATAATTTAACTGCAAGATCTTTGATTAAACCAGGCGCTAAAATAAAAATATTACCAGAGAATGGAGTAATGCACACTGTTGCTAAAAATGAAAATATCACTAAAATTGCTTCTAAATATGGTGTTTTAATTGAATCAATTGTAAATAAAAATGATATCGATGTTGATGAAGCTTTAAAGATTGGTCAAAAAATATTTATACCCGGTGGTAAAAAAATAACTGAAACAACTACTGTAACTAGCAGGACATATTCTGGAACAACAATTACTCAAAGCTCTGGATCTACTATAGCCAATCAAAAACCTGCCTATACTGGAGGAAAATTATTATGGCCAACAGTTGGAACAAGAATAACTCAATATTATTCCTGGAGTCATAAAGGTTTAGATATTGCTAACAAAACCGGGACACCCCTATATGCCGCTGAAGCTGGAACAGTTGAAAGATCCGGTTGGAACACTGGCTATGGATACAATGTTGTAATTAATCATGGGGGAGGCTTAAAAACCCTTTATGCTCATTCTTCTAAATTAAGGGTAAAAGCTGGAGACAAAGTTAGTCGTGGTGATGTTGTGGCTGATATGGGTTCTACTGGCTGGTCAACTGGACCTCATATTCACTTTGAAGTTATTGTTAACGGTGTAAAACAAAATCCATTAAACTATATAAAATAAATTAATAAAATTATATGAAAATAATTGGAGGTTTAATTTTAATGACTATCGGAACATTATTCACTGCCAAATCAGAAGTTTTATTTAAAAATTTTGGTAGAATTTCTTGGTTTGAAAAACATTTTGGGGCCGAAGGCGGTTCTAGATTAGGGTATAAACTAATAGGAATAATAATAATATTCTTTGGATTATTATTAACAACCGGAACTTTCGATGGTTTTATAAACTTATTATTATCTCCTCTTACTAGAGGACAATTATAATTTTCTTGACTTATTTTGTTTTATTAATTATTATATTTCTATTGATATTTTAATATATTTGGGCCTTTAGCTCAGTTGGCTAGAGCACCTGCTTTGCAAGCAGGGGGTCAAGGGTTCGAGTCCCTTAAGGTCCACAAAAAAACTACATTTTAAAATGTAGTTTTTTTTTAATTAAAAATTTGCTATACTTAAAACATATTATTAAAATAAAGATATGTTAACAAAAATATTGGCTATAGTTTTATTATTATTCTTATTTTATGTTATTAGTAAATCAGCTGACCTAATCGTTGTTCACCTTAGAAAAACCGGAGAAAAACTAGGCATTAAAATTTTCTTTTTAGGAATAATTTTAGGTATAATGACGAGCCTTCCAGAGATGGCTATCGGAATAAATTCCACCATTTCTGGAATATCAACCATATCTTTTGGAAATTTATTAGGAGGAATTATAGTTCTTTTTGGCTTAATAATGGCTGTCAGTACCATTCTAAACAGAAAAATACATACCGAAAAAAAGGCTTGGCCATTTTTAATAACCCTATTATTTTTATTTCTCCCTTTAATATTAGGATTTAAGGGGCAATTAAATTATATTGATGGAGTTCTCCTAATCATTGGCTATATCTTGCTAATATTCTATTTATACAAAAGTCAATTAAAAAATAATTTAATAAAAATAGAGATAGTCAACAGGAAAGAAGTTCATAAACATATATTATTTATTTTGTTAGGAATTATTGGCTTGATTATTTCTTCAGAATTAATTGTCAGAACTACTATTTTTATTTTACAAGATTATAATATCTCTGTTTTTATTGTTGGATTACTATTCTATTCTATTGGGACAAATTTACCAGAATTAATAATAGCCATTAGATCATTTAAAAGAAAAGCCGAAGATTTATCTTTTAGTAATTTAATAGGCTCGGCCATGAGCAATACTTTAATGTTAGGAATTTTAAGTGTTATAAAAACAATTGAAATAGAAATAGATTTAGCTTATATTTTTTTAATGATTTTTACCCTAATACTTTTTATTGTTTTATTTATTTTTTATAAAACTGATAAACTATTGAGCCGCCGAGAAGGATTCTTTTTATTATTAATATATCTAATCTTTGTTTCTGGACAAATATTTATTCAAATAAAATATTAAAAATATTTTTACTTCTTTTAAAACAAAAAAATCGGAATAATCCGATTTTTTTATTTTTATTAAAAATGTTTTTTATTTTATTCTCTGTCCTGGATTTTCACAAGAACCACTTAAGCATTCACTAATTTTATTTTGCATTTCTTCTCCAAAAGAATCAGCATAACCAACCCAGAACTTATCACCAATAAAAGTCATTGGAACGCCCTGAATTGTGGTGTTGTAAGCAGCAGCTAAATCTTCTAAAATGGCTCTATTATCATCATTATTATAAACTTCGTAAGTTTTTATTTCCATATCAGAATATTTTTCAAACCAAGATGTCATAGCTGTTTTTTGTCTAGCACAATGAGGACAACCATCACCCCAAAAGAAATAAACTACAGCTTTTTTATTAGATTCCAAATCAGCTGATTCATTAAAAAGATCTAAATTAATTTCTGTATTAGCATTATTATTATCAATTGAAACAGCTTCGTTTTCAATTTCAGCATCTTCTGAATTTAAAGCTTTTTCTAACTCAGAGATTTCATAAGCCTGAGGAAAAAATTTTTTTCCGTCTTTACTAATATAAGTATCAATTAATTGCCCATCACCTAAATCAATAGAGGCTTTATACAAATCAGTTTGCTCATCTTCTACCATTGAAGTGATAGTAATAGGATACTCCGGATCCATGAAATTTTCATTAACAAAACTTTCAGTCTTAGCCCTAGCCTCTTCAATGCTAATAGTATTATCCTTTTTTAAACTACAAGCTGATAAAAAAACTAAAGATAAAATGGCTGAAAATAAAATTGTTTTTTTAAACATATTTTTTTATTAATTAATAAGTTAACTAAGAGTTAATATAGCACAAAATTATTTTTTGGTAAACATTATTATTACCCCCTAGTTCCGTGAATTTTCTTATTCTTTTTTACAGAAACTCTAACTGGCGTCCCTACAAAACCAAATTTTTCCCTAATCCTATTTTCTAAAAAACGCAAATATGATTTATGTAAATCCTCTTGAGATCCAATTTTTATTTCAAACCTAGGAGGATTAACCCAGGTTTGCTTAAGGCTATATATTCTAGGATGCCTAACCCCTTTTCCCTTTGAAGGTTTATGAATTTTTATCATCTTATTTAAAAATCGATCTAAGGCTGTTTCATTTATCTCCATTTTACGAGCTTCATCAATTGATAAAACTAAATCAAATATTTTTTTTGTCTTTTCTCCGGTCGCTGCTGAAACAAATAATATTGGTGCCCATAAAATAAAAGGAAATTGCATATTAATTTCTCTAGTCCATTTTTTAGTATCACGATCCTCAATCAAATCCCATTTATTAGCTATAACAACAAAACTTTTTCCTAACTCAGTTATTTCTTCAACTAACTTAGAATCTTGTTTAGTCATGGGATCATTTATATCAATAACCAATAAAACAATATCAGCTCTTCTAAGTGTTTGCATTGATTTAAGAATGCCATATTTTTCTAGCCCCTTAGTCTTTTGTCCTCGCTTACTAATTCCAGCAGTATCTATTATATTTAGAACCTTATCCTTATAAATAAGCTCAGTATTTTGTGGCTCCCTGGTAGTATGGGGCATATCACTAACAATAACCCTTTCATATCCCAATAAAGAATTTAAAAGAGAAGATTTTCCAACATTGGGCTTGCCAATAATACATAGATTAATTTTTTCTTGCTTATTTTCTTTTACATTCTTTAAATATTTACTTTTATTTTTTTTAAAAAAATCAATTGCTAAATCTAACAGATCTCCAGAGCCGGAACCAGTAGTGGCCGAGATAAGGACAGGATCCCCTAAAGACAATTTATTAAATTGACTAGCCTCAAATCTTTGATTAAAGCTATCTACTTTATTAACCACTAAAATTGTTTTATCTTGATAATTTCTTTTCTGTAAAAATTTAACAATATTTTTATCTTCAAGTAAAATACCGGCCTTGCTATCAACAACAAAAAAAAGCAAATCAGCTTTATTAATTAATTCATAGACCTGTTTTTGAGCCTTGTTCTCGACCCTCTCTATTCCAGCTGAATCTTGATCAATTTTTCTTTTTAAATTTTCAGTGTCCATAACACCAGCAGTATCTACTAATTGAAAATCAAATCCTCTCCAATTTAAAGTATTGGTATTAAAATCTCTAGTAGTATTTTCAATTGGAGAAATTATAGCTTGATTTTGCTCAACCAAACGATTAAATAAAGTTGATTTTCCAACATTAGTTCTTCCAATTATTACAATTGACGGCGTTTTCTTTTCCATAAAATTAAATTATTAAAATTGAATTTTACTAGCACTCTCCCCCAATATTACTAAAAAATCGGGAACTTCACTGCCAGAATTTCCAACATCATTTTTTATTTCTTCTGATAACCACTGAGGAACTTCAAACAAAACTTCAGCCTGCAAAACATCTTTTAAATATTTAAGAGCTTCATTCTTTTCTCCGTAAGAAAGATCATAAATAGTAGATTGCCTAAAATCTCTTTGACTAGAATTACTGATTCTTAAAACTTCAAAATTATTTTTTTCTAAATCAATAGAAATTTGACTGGCCAAACCATTAATCCAGGTTCCATTTTTCATTTCAATTTTAGCTGATTGATTATTTTTGCTCTGAATGGTTTTAATTTGATTCTCTGTAGGAAAAAAATTATTAACCAAGTATCGAATGTCAGAAAAATCCCCTCCTTTTGGACTAAGAATATAAGCCCCAGCCTCACTACGACCAGCTACTAATAATCCATTAGGACCATCATCTAAAACATAATTAGTTATATTATCACTCTCAATATCTTTAAACATTTGCCAAATTTTTAACCCCTCCCAAACCTTCATATTAAATAAGACATGTTCGTTTAATTCTGAAATTATGGAACTAATCATAGCCGGCCTTAACAAATTTTCAGCTGATAAAATTTTATCTTTAGCAGCTTGAATAATTTTCTGCTGTCTTTTAGCTCTAGCAAAATCTGACCCCTCAACTCCCAACCCATATCTTGATCTAGCATATTTCAAAGCCAGACTACCATCCATAGTATGCCAACCTTTCTCAATATATAGATGCTCATAACGAGAATAATAATCATCATTATCTTCGTTTCCTAGTATCGGATATTTATAATCTTCCAAGGTGTTATCAACGTAAACATCAACTCCTCCCAAATGATCTATAATATTAATAAAGCCTTCAAAATCAACTCTAAAATAGTAATGAATAGGAATTTCTAATATATCTCCCAAGGCTTGAGAAATAGCCTCTCCGCCACTATCCTTTTTTTTATTTTCAGCAAAAGCATTAATAGCATTAATTTTTTGCCACCCCATTCCTTCAACAGAAATCATTAAATCTCGAGGGACTGACAACATGGCAACTTTACCAGTCGAAGGCTGCAGGCTAGCCAAAATAATAGTATCAGTTAAATATCCACCATCATGCTTTTTTCCTCCCATGCCTAATAACAAAATATTAATTCTGTCTTGACTCTCACCTTTTATTTTTTTATCAGAACTTTCTACCAATCCAACAATTTTACCAATCAAAGGAATTTTTCCAGCCCAAGACTCAGAAGCATCTCCAGAAATTAAAACTGTTGCTGTAAATAATATAAAAAAAGCCACTAAAAAACCCAGAACTTTAGCTCTGGTTTTTATTTTTTTAGGTTTTTTCTCAAATAATTTTTGTCCAATTTCTTCCTCCATCTTTTGTTTAAAATCAATCATAAGCAAATAATAAAAATTCCAAATTAATTGGCTTAATTTCATTATAATTTAAAAACACCATTTTGGCAAACAAATTATTTATGTTATAATAAAAGATGAAAAACCTGTTATTTATCAAGTTTTGGAACAATAATTTTCGGTTTTCGTTTTATTTATGGCCGTGGCTATAAATATAGAAACTGAGGCAAATTTATTTAGAAAAATATAAAAAGGAATTTTCTTTTTTACTAATTTTTTAAATAATCCTATGTAAATAGGAACTCGTATCGAGTTTTGCCAAAATCTTGATAAATTTAGCAGGTTTTTTATTTTACAAATTACTAAGCAATGACAAAAAGGCCAGACTAGCAGTTTCACTTCTTAAAATATAATTATTCAATTTTACTATTTCTATTCTATTATCTTTAGCCAATATTAACTCTTCTGAGCTCCAGCCACCCTCGGGTCCAATAAAAATATTAATATTATCTTCTATATTTTTTTTCTCCTTAAAACTTTTTATAAAATTATTTCCCGAAGAATCTCCCAAAAAAGAAAGGCCTTTTAATTTCTTTAATATATCCTTAAATTTTATAGGCTCAGAAATTTTAATTAAATCTTGACGACCACATTGCTCACTAGCCTCAAGTGATATTTTATTTAACCTATCTAAATTAATATTCTTTTTTTCACTTCTCTCTGAAATTATGGGAACAATTTTAGTTACTCCTAATTCTACTGCCTTTTGTACTACCCACTCCATTTTATCTTTTTTAATTAAAGATTGAAATAAAATAATTTCTTTATTTATTTTATTCTTTATAATAACATCCTCTTGCCAAACTAAAACAATATCTTTATTAGTGATACTCTCTATTTTATAAATTGCTTCTTTATTATTATAAAAAAAAGACAAAGAATTTCCCGTTTTCATTCTTAAAACATTTTTTATCTGATGAAAAATTGGACCCTTCTTTAATTCAATTATCTTTTCCCCAGAAAAATTTTCTAAATAAAACCTATTTAATCTCATAAAAATTAAATTATTCTACGGTCACAGATTTAGCTAAATTACGAGGTTGATCAACATTACAACCCCTTAAAACAGCAATGTGATAAGCTAATAATTGCAAAGGAATAGTGGTCACCAAAGGGCTCAGCATTTCATCAACCTGAGGAACTTCGATTACATGATCAGCTAATTCTTTTATCTTAATATCGCCTTCACTAACAATAGCAATAATTTTTCCTTTTCTAGCCTTTATTTCACAAATATTGCTGATAACTTTCTCATAAATATTATCTTGAGGAGCCACCACAATAACCGGCATGTTTTCATCTATTAAAGCAATTGGCCCATGTTTCATCTCGGCTGCCGGATAACCCTCGGCATGAATATAGGAAATTTCTTTTAATTTTAAAGCTCCTTCTAGAGCCACAGGAAAATTTATGCCTCGCCCTAAAAATAAACAATTGCTAACATTTTTATATTCTTGAGATATTTTATAAATCTCGTCATTAGTTTTTAAAGTTTTTTCAATTAACTTCGGGATATTTTCTAATTCACTAAGCAAGGCACTAGCCCTTTCCTTGGTGATATTCCCTCTAATTTGAGCAACAGCTAAGGCCATTAGAGTTAATACGGAAACCTGGGCAGTGAAAGATTTAGTGGAGGCTACGCCAATTTCAGGACCGGCATGAGTATATGATCCAGCATGACTAGCTCGAGGAATAGAGGATCCTACTACATTACAAAGACCAAAAACAGTTGCTCCTTTTTCTTTGGTTATTTCCATGGCCGCTAAAGTATCAGCTGTCTCTCCACTCTGAGAAATAGCAATCACCAAATCATCTGGATAAATAATCGGATTACGATATCTAAATTCTGAAGCATATTCTACTTCAACTGGCAGGCGAGCAATTTCTTCAAATAAATAACGACCTACTAATCCGGCATGCCAACTAGTCCCACAGCCAATCATAATTAATCTTTTTATAGATTTAAGTTTATCACTATAATCCTGCAGACTTCTCATCTCAACTGAAACATCTTTTAAATTTATTCTTCCCCTAATAGAGTCAAAAACAGATTTAGGTTGCTCATTTATTTCTTTAATCATAAAATGAGGAAAACCACCCTTTTCAATTTGTTCTAAATTTAATTCTAATTTCTCAATATAGGTATTTTTGGGAACATTATGGATTGTCTTAATATGAAGTTCTCCTTTCTCAATTATAGCAATCTCGCTATCTTTTAAATAAACCACATCTTTAGTATATTCTACAATTGGTGTAGCATCGCTAGCTAAAAAATATTCACCTTTTTCCTGACCAACTCCAATAACCAAAGGACTTCCCTTGCGAGCAGCAATTAACTTGTCAGGATTGTTTTTATCAAGAACAACAATGGCATAAGCACCTACTACGTTATTTAAAGCTAAACGAACTGCTTCAGAAATATCAATTTTTTCATTTTTTTTAATATCTTCTATTAAGTGAGCTAACACCTCGGTATCAGTTTGACTAACAAAATTATATCCCCTAGCAACTAGCTCTTCTTTTAAGGTGCTATAATTTTCAATAATACCGTTATGAATTATAGCTAACTCCCCCGATTGCGAGATATGAGGATGCGCATTAACATCGTTAGGCTCACCATGAGTAGCCCATCTAGTATGCGCAATTCCGATATGACCTTCAATGTTATTTTTTTCTTGTAAAATTTTATTCTCTAAATCACTAACCTTTCCTTTGGTTTTATAAACATTTAAGCCCTCATTTAAGATTGCCACGCCAGCGCTATCATAACCACGATATTCTAATCTTTTTAATCCTTTTATTAAAATAGGATAAACATTTTTTGAGCCGATATATGAAACTATTCCACACATATTTTTTTATTTAATAATAAAGATATTTTAATTATATTTTTCTGCTATCATAGGCCCAATGTAAAACAGCTTGCCTTTGTCTAGGCCGACAATTTAAATCTTCTCGACGACAATTATTTATAATAGAAACAACATGCCTTTTAATAGTTCGCCATCTTTTTATTTGTCTTTTATCTTCTTCGGGCAATCTCCTGCCCATATAATATCGACAATACCATTGAAACCAACCTCGAGGATCATCTTTATATATCCAACCTTTTTGTCGCCAAATTTTTAAAGATTGACTAGCTGATACCTTAAAATAATTTAACTTAGGATCACTTTTTTCAAAAGATAGTTTAGCTGTCTTAAACCAAGAAGTTGGAAATTCTTTTTGACAATCAGTCATATATTTTCCACCAAAAACACCTAAGGCCAGCATTTCGGAGGGGGTTAATTCTGGTTTAAAAAGAGGATCAAAATTTTTACCAATAGGCTCAACCCGGTAATACTTATAATTATTCTGCATTTTGTCATTAACAATAACTAGTTTTTTCATACTTTTGTCGGAATGCCCGGAATCGAACCGGGGCTACATGCACCCCATGCACGCGTACTACCATTATACTACACTCCGTTTTGTAATATTATGATTTCTCGCCACACCTTCTGATTATCTCTTCCATAGACACCAACTGATTTATAATTAAAACCAAATGTTTCTGGTTTAACTCGACGAACTTTATCAATTGATCTAAAATACGGCCAAATCATCACAACCCTTCCATTCTTTTTTAAAATTTTAGAAAAAACTTTGATAGCCTCCGAATATAGTTTATTTAATTCCTCAACCACAATGTCAAAGTCCTGAAAACCTCTTTGTGGTCCCAAATAAGGTTCACAAACTATATAGTCAACTGAACCCTTCTTAACATGTTTTTCTAAATTTAAAACATCAGATTGAAAAATATTAATATTATTTTTTTGTCTATCATTTTTTAAAGCTCTGATCCATTCAATATTTTCTTTACTATCTAAAACAGCCTTATCCGACAAATCAGAACCAATAATATTTTTAAATCCCATTAAATAAGCTTCCATTAAAATTGTCCCTGAACCACAAAAAGGGTCTAATAATATTTTATCTTTAATGCCATTGTTAGATCTGGCTAAATTTATCATCATTTGAGCTAATTTTGGCGGGATCATACCAGAATGATCATCTCTAGCCGGACGACCAAAGTCTCTTTTAGACAGATCTTTAAAAGGCTGGACTACTAAAGTTTTACCTAAAAAAACTCTATTTTTATCAACTATTAAACAAAATTCTATTCCACTTTCAATTAACTTATTTTGTTCTACCACAACACTAGATAAAATAGTATCCCTGGAAGTAACCATTCGACTAGAAATCCCTTCGGCTTTTAAATCTCTTTTAATAGCTAGTCCTAATTTAAAAAAATCACCAGGAACCTTTTTATTATAAAAAGAAAAGCCAAAATTAAATTTTTTAGTTACATTTTTTTCAGCTAAAAGAAAAGATTCCTCTTTAATGTTCTCTGATAAAGCTCGACGATTAGCTAAACTAATTTCCTTAATTACCTCACCTATTTTTATAGTTCCACCCAAAACAGTCATTAATTCCTGTGGATTTATATTATCTGAAAAATCAGACACTACTACACTGCCAACTTTGTGCCATTTATTATTAGGAAAAAGATGTGTTAATTCCGCTAACGATAAATCAAAATTTGTCCCCAAGGCAAAAAAATACTTTTTCATTATTTTCTAAATAAATAAATTATAATCAAATTATAGCATTAAAAAACAGAAAATAAAATAATTTGTTCTAGGGCTTGATTTTATTAAAAATTATGTTATAATAATAAAAAATAAATAAAAATTACCTTTCCCACGCTTTTTAATAAAAAGCAATCCCATTATAAATAATGGAATTAAAGGTATTCTCTGAAAACCCATATTTTCTTAGGATACTTTTGGGTTTTTTTGTTTAATTTATAATTTAAAAAGGTTACTTAAAATTTAATCATAATTATGATTAATTTTAAGAAACAAATGATAAAATTGCCTATGTCAAAAACAAAACCATCGGGCCTAATTCATTATGAAATCTTGTTTATTATTCCAAACAAATTTACTGATGACGAAGCTCAAGAAATTTTTAAAAAAGTCGGTAAATTAATTACTTCTAATGAAGGGACTATTACTATGGAGGATTATTGGGGAAAAAAGAAATTTGCTTACCCAATTAAACATGAATATTATGGCTATTATGGTCTTCTTGAATTTGACCTAGAAAGGTCTTCAATCGCTGAAATCAATAATAAATTAAGACATGATAATAATGTTTTAAGATTTATAATTGTTAAAAAAGATATTAAAAGCGAAGAACAAATTAAAAAAGACGAAAAAATTAAAGCTAAAATAGAAAATAAAAAAGCCAAAGAAAAAGAAGAAGAAGAAACTGAAAAAACTAAAAAAACAGCCACAAAAAAAACCGTCACTAAAAAAGAAGAAGACAAAAAAATTGATTTAAAAAATTTAGATGAAAAGCTTGACGATGTTTTAAATATCGACAATCTTTTATAATCTAGCACTTACAATTAACAAAAACATATGTATTCTCTAAACAAAGCTATGATCATTGGAAATTTAACCAGAGACCCAGAAATTAGAAACACTCCCTCAGGTCAAACTGTTACATCTTTCTCTGTGGCTACTAATTTTACCTGGAATGATCAAAATGGACAACAACAAAGCAAAACTGAATTTCATAATGTTATCGCTTGGAGAAAATTAGGTGAAATTTGCGGACAATATTTAAGCAAAGGAATAAAGGTATATATTGAAGGGCGCCTTCAAACTAATGAGTGGAGTGGACAAGATGGAAACAAAAGACAAAGAACTGAGATTATTGCTGATAATATGATTATTTTAACCCCCAAGGGAGGCAATAATTCAACTGGGAACAAAAATGAAGATGAAATAATTCTTCCAGAAAACAATAATAACGACGAAATTAAAATAGAAGATATTCCATTTTAATAAAATTAAATAATCTAAAAAAATATGAACAACAAATCAAGTAAGAAAAAAGAATGTTATTTTTGCAATAACAACTCTAACCCCGACTACAAGGATCCAAAAACTTTGTATACCTTTGTAAATTATTATATGAAAATAATTGGTAAAAAAAGAACTGGAGTTTGCTCTTGGCACCAAAGAAAATTAACTACCGCTATTAAAAGAGCTAGAAAAATGGCCCTATTAGGCTTTACTCATAAATAATTTACACTTAATTAAAAGGATATGTTAAGTTTTAATGAAATAAAAACTGGAAAAGTTTTAGAAGTTAATAACGAACCATTCTTAGTAATAAAAACAGATCATCATAAAATGGGTCGAGGTGGAGCGGTATTAAAAGTAAAAATGAAAAATTTAATTAATGGAAACGTTTTAGAAAAAACTTATCAAGGAAATGATAAGGCCGAAGAAGCTAAAACTGAAAACAAGAAGGCTAATTTTTTATACAAAGACCAAAATGAAGCTTACTTTATGGATAATACTTCTTTCGAACAATTTTCTTTATCTTTAGAAAATATTGGAGATAATCAATTATTTTTAAAAGATGGAATCGATGTAGAAGTTTTATATTTCAATGATAATCCTGTGGCCATAACCCTCCCAGTAAAAATGGAATTTAAAGTTATCAGCTCTCCCCCCGGAATTAAGGGTAACTCTAGCGGAAATGTAACTAAACAAATCGAAATAGAAACTGGTGCTACTATCACCGCGCCATTATTTATTAACGAAGGAGACATTATTAGAGTTAACACAGAAACAGGAGAATATGTCGAAAGAGTTAACTAAATATTTTTACTAATAAAAAAGCATCTTAATTTAAAAAGATGCTTTTTTGTTTGTTTTTTTATTTATTTTTTTAAAAATCAACATTTTCCGAAAATCCGCTAGAACCGCCAGAAACTGAAATTGATTCTACATCCCTCATGATAATTGGCCTAGGATTAATTTCTGACCCTCGAATAAAAAAATCTTTTACAGCTGGCACCACAATATTTTCTTTATTAAAATAAGATGATTCCGACTCTGAAACTACTGGGAAAATATAAGCAGGAACAAAAACTTCATATCCTTTGAAATAATTATCATTATATTGCCAAATTTTTACTAATCCTAAGGCTGGGGTTCCAACCTCAATATCAATATTTTTATAATCCTCTTCTTCGTAATATAAATAATCTGGATATCGTCCTCCTTGATTAACTATTTTTATGATAGCGTCTCTATCTGTCTCAGTGTCATAAAGAGAGCTTTCATAATATTGATAAGATAAACCATAAAGACCTGAAACCCTTCTTTCTTTCATGTCAACTTCTACTGTTAATCCAGAAAAATTTCCATATTCTTCATAGACCATAACTCCATTTATTTTTAAAGGATAAATAACCGAAACTGACTCAGGAATATAAATTGATTGTTCAGAATTATTAGCTATATAATATTTTAACCAAGATTTTTGGACAACTCCATCAGCATAATTGTCTAAATTAATATCATAATCAGCTAAAAATTTATTGGAAATATTTAAAATTTCTTGGTCAGGCAAAACATCTCCAACGGTTAATCTATTTTGTTCATAGCAAGAAGTTAAATCTTCAGCCATTGCACAAGCCCTATCTAAGCTAGGCCACTTCTGCCAATTTTTATAAATAGAAAAATTGCCTTCCTGCAATCCTAAATAGATAGAATAACCATAATCACGATCCTCATTAATGGTTAGGTTGTTAATGC
Source organism: uncultured Gammaproteobacteria bacterium (assembly GCA_964567645.1). Lineage (GTDB taxonomy): Bacteria > Patescibacteriota > Patescibacteriia > Patescibacteriales > UBA12465. The sequence goes on along the minus strand of CAZMNE010000004.1, from coordinate 17,341 downwards.
TAATATCAGAAAACTTTTTTAAATCAAAAAAAGATATTTTTTTACCAGAGAAAAGATTAGAAAACTCTTTACTCAGGTCCGGAGTTATTTTTCTATAAACCTCAACTTCTTCTGGTAATAAAGAAAAATCTTCACCAACATAAATATAATTATATTTAACCAAATCAACAGGAGCAATCATTTTTCCATCTAAATCATGGGCGGCTTCTTCAGAAGACATTTCTGAAGAAATTAAATTATTTTGAACAACAGAAACGCTGTCAGCCCCCCCCATTCCAACAACCTGTTTTGAATCTCTGGCCAAATTTGAATCAGACACTGTAGAAATTGCTAAGCTTCCAAAAGAAGATTTAGCTTTTTTAATAATTTTCACTTCATCTAAAGCACCAAAATATTCTTGACTCTCGTTAATTGTTAATAAGGCATTTTTCTTTTGCATCCCCACAACTACAAAACTAATAGTTAACAGTATAATAACAGAAGTTATTACTAGGGCTTGAGAAAAATCACTCATTAAATTTAAAGTAGAATGAGTAACAGATTTTTTAACCGAAGGTTTTTTAACCGAAGGTTTTTTTGTTAAAGGTTTTTTATTTTTTTTCTTTTCCATAATTTTTTTATTTAAGATTTATATCTAATTACTTACATTATACTATATTTAAAAAATAAAGAAAATAATGCTATAATAAAGAAAATTATTAATAAAAAATATGAATTATTTAATTATCCTTTTTTTTATCATTTTAGCCCTACTTAGCCGATTAAATCTTAAATTATCTGTTTTATTGCTAATAATAATATTACCCTCTTATTTGATAAGGTTTTCTATTGGATCAATCCCAACAACCTTATTAGAAGTATCTATCCTTATAGTTTTTATAAATTGGCTATTTGATAATCGAAAAATTTTATTACAATTTAAAAAGAAAAAAGAAAAACCAACTAAAAAATATCACCCCTACCCATTTGGCTGGGAAATAATTTCAGTTTTAATTATATCCTTTATTGCTATTTTCATTGGAGGCATTTCTAATCCTGCCTTAGGAATTTTTAAAGCCTATTTTTTAGAACCAATCTTATTATTTATTCTTATTATAAATAATTTAAAAGGAGAGAAAGGAATTAAACAAATTATAAATTCTTTAGCCCTATCTGTTTTAGTTATTTCTTTTTTTGCTATTTGGCAAAAAATAACTGGACAATTTATTTTTAATGAATTTTGGGCCAATGCCGAAAACAGAAGAGTTGTTTCCTTTTTTGGATACCCTAATGCTGTCGCCCTCTTTATCGCTCCAATAATTCCATTATTAATTGGTGGCTTTATTTTACGATTAAAAGAAAGGGGGGGGTTATTAAATTTTTTTAATCAAATTTTTCTCTTTTTAACAATTATATCTGGAATATTGTCAATCTATTTTGCTAAATCTAAAGGGGCTTTATTGGCCCTAATAATTTCAGCCTTATTAATATTTTTTATTTTAATAAAAAATAAAATTAAAATAATTCTACTAATTATAACCATAACTCTGCTTGGCTCTATTATATATTTCCAAAAAGATTGGATAAAATTTAAATTATCAACCAGCTTGTCTTATCAAATCAGACTAGCTCAATGGGAAGAAACCATAGAAATGTTAAAAGACGGGAATATTTTCTATGGATCTGGATTAACTAATTATCAAGAAAAGATAAAACCCTATCACCAAGAAGGAATATTTTTTAATAAAGATGCCGACCCAGACTTCGATAGAAAAATTATTATTTTTGACGACCAATATCGAGCTGAAAGATGGCAGCCCTTGGAAATATATCTATACCCTCATAATATTTTTTTAAATTTTTGGACTGAACTAGGATTTTTAGGAATGTTAATTTTTATTTTCATAATTATTAAGTTTTTAACCCTATCTTTAAAATATTATCTCAAGGAAATAAATAATAAAAATAAATATTTAAGCTTAGCGCTATTTTCTTCTATGTCTATAATATTAATTCATGGAATGGTTGATGTCCCTTATTTTAAAAATGATTTATCAGCTCTTTTCTGGATAATAATATCACTACTAGCAATATTAAGATTGCAAAATAACCCTACCAAAATATGGAAAAAATAAATTTAACTAAATTAATTGCTCAGAGAAGTCACCATTCTCGTCGCAAAGCCGAAGCCTTAATACGAGAAGGCTTAGTAAAAGTAGATGGTGTTTTGGCAAAACTAGGAGATAAATTTAATGATAATTGCAAAATAGAAATAAATAATAAAAAAATAGAGACAAAGCTAGAAAAAAAAATTTATCTTAAAATTAATAAACCCACAGGATACATTTGCACTAACAAAAATTTTTTAAGAGAAAAAAATATATTTTCTTTAATACCCTTAACAGAAAAATTGTTTTCCGTCGGACGTCTAGACAAAGACAGTTGTGGTCTGATAATATTAACCAATGACGGAGATTTAAATTATCAATTAACCCATCCTAAGTTTGAGCACCAAAAAACATATTTAGTAAAAATATATTCTAACAAAAAATTAGAAGACTCTATGTTCATCCGAGAAATTATTAAATATTTTAAAGGCGGAATTAATATTGAAGAAAAAACCTTAGCTAAAGCTAAAAACGTCGAGTACCTAGGCAACAATAATTTTAAAATAATTTTAACCGAGGGAAAAAAAAGACAAATTAGAAAAATGTTTGCCTTTTTCGACTTAAGCGTTAAAGAATTAAAAAGGATAGATTTCGCTAAAATAAAATTAGAAGACTTAAAAACTGGGGAATGGAAATTTTTAAGCCCAAAAGAAATTAATTTATTGAAAAATATAAAATAGGAGAGATGGCCGAGTGGTTTAAGGCGACGGTCTCGAACACCGTTTGAGCGCAAGCTCTCCAGGGTTCAAATCCCTGTCTCTCCGCAATATTATAATAAAACAAATTTATATTATATGGATATAAGCAATAGAAAAAAATTAATATTTGATTTTGATGGCACAATAGCTGACACCCTTGATTTGCTTGTTGATATATACAACAAAATCCATCATCATTATAGATGTTTACCGGTTGATATAAGAGACAAAGAAGATTTAAAAAAATTAAAAGCTCAAAAAATTTTAAAAAAATATAAAATAAGTTTCTTAAAAATTCCCTTCTTGTTAATAAGAATTAGACGAGAATTAAAAAAAAGAATTTCTGAAGTTAAAATTTTTGAAGATATTGAGTTGGTTTTAAAAGAATTAAAAAATAAAGGCTTTGACTTATATATACTAACATCAAACTCTAAAGAAAATGTTGAAATTTTTTTAAGAGACAATTATTTATTAGATATTTTTAAATTTGTTTATAGCAGCTCCAATATTTTTGGAAAAGATAAAAGTATTAAAAAATTTTTTAAAAACTACAATATTAACAAAGAGGATTGTGTTTATATTGGAGATGAAACAAGGGATATAGAGGCCATGAAAAAAACTGATCTTCCTATAATTGCTGTTAGTTGGGGGTTTAATTCTAAATGCGCTTTAAAGAGATTAAGTCCAGACAAAATTATTGAAAGCCCTAAAGAATTATTAGATTTATATTTATAACCCTAATTATTCAAAGTTTCAACTAGAAAAAAAGCAATATTTTACTAACTTTTATTTATAAACACCTTATTTAATGATAAATATAGGCTAATATGATAATTTGACAAAATATTTATGTTTTATTATAATATACATATATGTACAGTATAATAAAACATAAAGATATAAATTTATCCAATATTAAACAAAATAGATTTTTATCAATTGCCAAATTGGAGACCTCAATTTTTCATGTCAATGATTTGGCTAGAATTTGGAAAATTAAAAATCACAACACTCTATTAACCACTTTAAATCGTTATGTTAAAAATGGTTTAATATATAGAGTATATAGAGGGCTTTATTCTATTAAGCCAATAACAGAATTAGATCCCCTCTTGCTGGGTTCTAAAGGAATAAATAATTATTGTTATTTAAGCGGTGAAACAATTTTGGCGAAAGAAGGAATTATTTTTCAACAAATTAATTATTTTACGTTTATTGGAGAAAAAACTAAACGTTTTATTATAGGAAATTATAAATATTATTGTCGCCAGCTTAAAGATAAATTTTTATATAACGATACTGGAATAGACAAAACTGGAAAATTTAATATAGCAATACGTGAGCGAGCAATAGCCGATATCTTATATTTTAACCCCAATTATCATTTTGATAATCCTGATGCAATTGACTGGGAAAAAGTTAAAAAAATTCAATCTATTGTTTATAATAAATAAAATTATGATAACCCTAAATTCTAAAGACGCAGTTCACAAAGCCTGGCTTTATCGAGTTTTAATAGCTATTGTTGACAATACTAATTTACATAACTTATATTTTAAAGGAGGAACCTGTGCAGCAATGGCTGGATTCTTAGATCGATTCTCCGTTGATTTGGGTTTTGACTATGTCGGAAATCAAAAAGACTTGATTAATGTTAGACATGAGCTTGAAAAAATTTTTAAAAATCTAGGATTAGAAATAAAAGATGCTAGCAAAAAAATTCCCCAATTTTTCTTAAAATACCCAAACCAAAACACCTATGATCGAAATACTTTAAAAATAGATATTAATTTTTCGCCACCTAAAACCAATGTTTATGAACCAATCAAGCTTGTCGATATTAATCGAATTGTTATCTGCCAAAATATTTCAACAATGTTTGCCAATAAACTAGTGACTATACTTGACCGCTTTAAAAACAATAACTCAATCGCTGGACGTGATATTTATGATATTCATCATTTCTTTTTAAATGGATATGATTATAATAAAAATGTAATAATTGAAAGAACTGACCTAGATTTAATTGATTTTTTTAAAAAATTATCTATTTTTATAAATAAACATATTACTGAAACTATTTTAAATCAAGATTTAAATCCACTTGTTCCTTATGAAAAATTTAATAAAATTAGAAAAATATTAAAAAGAGAAGCTCTTATGTTTTTGGATGATGAAATAAAGCGAATAGAAAATAAATAAATTAATAACAATTAGATGACAAAAATAATTATTGCCTCAGGGCCTGTTATTGTAGAAAACAATAAAGTCCTATTAAATAAACACGGAGAAGATAATTTTTGGAAATTTTGTGGAGGTCGAGTCGAAGAAGAGGAATTTAATCTAAAAAATGCTGCCCAGAGAGAGGTTAAAGAAGAAATGGGCATTGAAATAAAGATTTTAAACAATGATCCTTATTTCTTCTATGCCGAGAAAGAAATAAATAATAAACAAACCAGTGTAGTTCTAGCACATTTTTTAGCCAAGAGAATTGGAGAAATAATTCCGGGTGAAGATATCAGAGAATGGCGCTGGATAGATATAAATGATTTAAACAAAGAAGATTTGGCCCCAAATATTATACCAACTTTAAAATATTTTGGCTTTTAAATAATAAATAAATTTAATAAAAAAGAGGGATCTTTATTTTTAGCCCCCTCTTTTTTATTTTTATTCAGCCAAATTACTTACTATCTTTTATAATATAAATAAAATAAAAACTATATAAGAACAATATTGCTATAAATAAAAACAAATATTGAATATTGTAGAAAGTTAAGATTAAGGCACCTAATCCAGATCCAATTAAATATCCAAGGGGATAAGAAGTTCTTAAAAAATTTATATGACTAACGTCTTCAGCATCAACAATTTTAAAGAAACGAGATTCTCTCATAGACTCAACTAAAGCTGCCCCAATTCGACTAAAGAATAATAAACCTGCCCACAAAAAAGGATTGGCTGATTTAACAAGAAAAAACAATATTAAAGAAATAATTATAATAACCATTCCCGCACTCATTAATTCCTTTTCTCCAATATATTTGTCAGCAATTATGCCGGCCGGTATTTCCACCAAAACAAAAGGGATAAGCATTATTGAAAACATAATACCCAAAGTAGACCACTCAAAACCAATCACTTTATTCAAATAAAGCGGGATATAAACTACGGCTGAGCTATAAAACAAATTTAAGAAAAAACTTGTAAAATATACCCCTCTCAAACTATGATTTTTCCAAAAATCAACAAAAGTATGGTTAACCTTAAAATCTTTATATTTAACATTTTTATTAATTTTTTTACGATAAGAAAAAATTATTAAATAAAAAACTAAAACAAAGAGAGCCGAGGTAATATAAACTAAATTATAATTACTATCATCTCTAACCAACAAAGAGGCTATAGTTGGTGATAATATCCACCCTAAATTCGTAAAAGTGAAATAAATAGCCCTAGTTTTCCCAGTGCTAATATTATCAGTAAAGCTCTCTACAAAAACATCCATATTTATCCATAATAATTGAGAACTAACCCACAACAAAACAAAGAAGACAAACAACCAAATAGGGGCGCCTACAATTACCAAAAACAATAATGAAACAACATGAATTAATATCATTAACTTAGTTGATAAAAAATTACTAGCCTTTTTTATCAATACTGGAAAGAATAACATAGCAAAAAAGGAAGCAAAATTAGCTCCCACAAAAAACCAACTAACAGCTTGAACAGAAACAAATTGTTCAATAAAGCTAGAGTTAATATAAGCCGGGATGGCAGTAGCAATCGCCAGTGCAAAACCAGCAATGTATAAAATTAATAATTTTCTATTATTTTTCATAATTATTTTTATTTATATATTTTAATTTTTCTTGAAAATGAATTTTTATATTAAACCAGATTGTTATTAAAATTAATAATAAGCTCATTATTTGAGGCCAGCGCCAACCCAAAAAAGTGGGGGCAAAATCTATTCTAACAAATTCTAAAGAAAACCTCAAAACAGAATACAAGATTAGATAAAGACTAACAATTAAGACGTTAGATTTAAAACCATTCTTTTTCTTCTTTAAAAAAATCCAATGACAGCTGATTAAAATTAAAAAAATAATTAAACATCCAATAGATTCATATAAAAAAGTAGGGTGAAACCAGGAGCTATATAAATACTCCAACGGCCTATTTATAGGATCTATATATATTCCCCAGGCTACATTAGTGGGCCTCCCAAACAATTCCTGATTAAAATAATTTCCCCAACGACCAATTGTTTGACCCAAAGAAACACCGACCACAACCAAAGAAGATAACGAAAAAAATTTTTCCAATAAACTTTGGCCAACCAACCCTTTTATTTTTTTCTTTTTAATAAAAAAATAAATTACTAAAATTCCAGCTAAAATACCACCATGAATAGCCAGCCCTCCTTCCCAAATTTTCAAAGTATCTAAAGGATGCTTTAAATAATACTGCCATTCTAAAAAAATATCATAAACCCTAGCACCGATAACACCAAAAACAAATAAATAAAAAGAAAGGTCTAAAATATCGTTCTTTTCTATTCGGTATTTCTTAGCCAAAAACAAAACAACTAAAAGACCTAAAAATACCCCTAAAACAATAAAGAACCCATACCAATATATTCTTAAAACTCCAAAAGAAAACATCACTGGACTCGGATTAAAAATGTGTAAAAAATTAAACATAGCAAGTTAATGTGCGGGCGGAGAGACTCGAACTCTCATGGATTGCTCCGCTTGCTCCTAAGGCAAGTGCGTATACCAATTTCGCCACGCCCGCTAAGTATAATATATAATAATATAAAAGACTAATAAGTTCAAGAGTGCTAATTTTTTTTACTATAACTTAAAAAAATGTTATAATAACAAAACAAACATAAACCTAAAAAATAAATTTATGACTACAAAAAAATTTGTTAAATTTTTTAATGAACTTAGAATTACCGATGTTCCCTCAGTCGGAGGAAAAAATGCCTCCTTAGGGGAGATGTATCAAAAATTATCAAAAGAAGGAATTAATGTCCCCTATGGTTTTGCCACGACCTCATCTGCTTATAATTATTTTATGGAAAAAAGTGGTTTAAAAAATAAAATTAAAGTAATCTTAAAAGATCTTAATACTCATAGCATTCAAAATTTAATGATTAGAGGAGAGAAGGTTAGACAAGAAATTTTAAAAACCCCTTTACCAAAAGATCTAGAAAAAGAAATAATTTTATCCTATAAAAAATTATCAAGTTTTTATAAAAAACAAAATATTGATGTGGCCGTTAGATCATCAGCCACTGCTGAGGATCTACCAGATGCCTCTTTTGCTGGACAACAAGAAACCTATCTAAATATTTCAGGCGAAAAAGACTTATTACTGGCTGTTAGAAAATGTATTGCTTCTCTTTTTACCAATCGAGCCATCTCCTATCGAGCTGATAAAGGATTTGATCATTTTAATATTGCCTTGTCAGTCGGAGTTCAAAAAATGTCTCGCTCTGACTTAGGTTCTTCTGGGGTTATGTTTACAATCGACACCGAATCAGGATTCAAAGATGTTGTTTTAGTCCATTCTATCTATGGACTAGGAGAAAATATTGTACAAGGAAAAGTTAATCCTGATCAATTTTTTGTATTTAAGCCAACTAAAAAAATAATTTACCGATCTATTGGAAGAAAAGATAAAAAAATGGTCTATAATAAAAATCACAATAATCCAGTTAAAGATATTCCTGTCAGCCACAAAGATCAAATTAGGCAATCAATTACTGATGAACAAGTTTTAACCCTGGCTAAATGGGGAATGATTATCGAAAAACATTATAAAAAACCAATGGATATCGAGTGGGCCTATGATGGACAAGATAAAAAACTATATATTATTCAGGCTCGTCCCGAAACCGTAGAAAGCGCTAAAAATTTAAACATTTTAGAAAGATATAAGCTAGAAAAAAAAGGGAAAATAATTTCCACTGGACAAAGTGTCGGAAATAAAATCGGGCACGGATCTGTTAATAGAATAATGAAAGTAAGAGATATTAAAAAATTTAAACCTGGCCAAGTTTTAGTAACAGATATGACCGATCCTGACTGGGAACCAATTATGAAGATTGCCTCTGCCATTATTACTGACAAAGGAGGTCGAACCTGTCATGCCGCTATCATTTCTCGAGAAATGGGAATCCCCTGTGTAGTCGGAACAAATGATATTAGCAAAAAATTAAAAGGGGGAGAAAATGTTACAGTTAGCTGTGCTGAGGGGGAAGTCGGTTTTGTTTATCAAGGCAAAATTCCTTTTAAGATAGAAAAAACTAATATTGGAAAATTGCCTCGTCCCAAAACAAAAATAATGATGAATATTGCCGAGCCAGACACTGCTTTTTTAAATTCATTCATACCTAATGATGGGGTTGGTTTAGCTCGCCTAGAATTTATCATTAATAATTATATAAAAATTCATCCCTTAGCTTTAATTAATTATAAAAAATTAACTAATAAAAAATTAATAAAACAGATTGACTCATTAACTGAAGGTTATAAAAATAAAAGCCAGTTTTTTATAGATAAATTAGCCGAAGGAATTGCCATGTTAGCGGCTGGATTTTACCCTAAAGATGTTATTGTTCGTCTATCAGATTTTAAAACTAACGAATATGCTAATTTGATTGGTGGCCAAGACTATGAACCCCTGGAATCAAATCCGATGATTGGCTGGAGAGGTGCTAGTCGATATTATTCTAAAGATTTTTTACCAGCCTTTAAATTAGAATGTGCTGCCTTAAAAAAAGTAAGAGATGAATTTGGTTTAACTAATGTAAAAATAATGATTCCTTTTTGCCGAACCGTAGAAGAAGGACAAAAAGTTTTAAAAATAATGGAAGAAAATGGTCTAAAGCGTGGCAAGAATGGCTTACAAATTTATGTTATGGCTGAAATTCCGGCCAATATTATTTTAGCAGAAAAATTTGCCAAAATATTTGATGGATTTTCTATTGGCTCTAACGATCTAACTCAATTAACTCTAGGAATTGATCGAGATTCTGGAGGAACACTAGAAGTAGCTGGAGTTTCTAATGAAAAAAACGAGGCTGTTAAAACTTTAATAAAGAATTTAATTTCTGTGGCTAAAAAAACCAAAACCAAAGTAGGTATCTGCGGGCAAGCCCCGAGTGATTTTCCAGACTTCGCTGAATTTTTAGTAGAATGTGGAATTGATAGTATTTCGCTAATTCCTGATTCCATTATAAAAACGACTATAGCCGTTAACAACAAAGAAAAAGCCAAGAAAAAACTTAATCTATTTATGAACTTGTTTTAAATAAAAATAATAGATAAGACAATAAAACCGCCATATGTATGTACACATTACCAAAAGGTGTTGACAAAAATTAGCAATTATGCTATAATGTAGTTGTTTGAATAAAGTACCTTAAAAACGGCAGAGATAGATTTATGGTTATTACTTATGTAATTCTAACTAGATTATATAAGTAATAACCATAAATCTAAAAAAAATGAAAACAATTATTGTAATTATTGTTATGACTGTAATGGCCTTAAACTTAAACGCTCAAAATTCCAAATCTCTTTTGAAAGAAAGAAATAAGGAAATAAAAGAAGTAAAAGAGGTGGGTTATAACCCCGCAACCGAAGCGGAGAAAATAGAAGCTATTAACACTTTTTATGCACCTCTTATCGAGGCTGCGATAAAAGCTGAAAATGAAAAAAAAGAAAAACCTGCCATCACTACCGTCCAAGTTGATAACACCACGAAAACAAGAAGCTCAATCGGAGCTGATGTGGTTTATCAAGGCGACCAAGGAAGTTTTTCTGGAAAATCCGTTTCGGTAAAAAATGGTGCTGAGGCCTATGCCACAGTATCCATGGCTGACGCTAACGCCTATTTAGTGCGTAGCATGGCAGACGGATCAACCACCAAAATATCCGCGCCGGATCTAAGTGTAGGGCTGGAAGGAACGATAACAAATAAATATCGTTATCAAGAACTTGAAGTAAAAATTGTCGGAATAAACCCCGGCAACACTTATAACAAGACCTTCTTAATCGGGAAAGACCAGTCTATTACAGATTATCTTCTCCCGGGAACCTACCAGGCAAAAGTAAAAGGATTAAACGATCCTAGAGGATCTTACTACGAATTTGTAGTAACGGCCGACAGAACCCACAACATAAACGGAAAAGACGTTTATTGGGGTCTCTGGGGTGGATCTAATTGGTAAAACAACAAACAAAAAAGCATCTGGTAACAGATGCTTTCTTTTTTTATATAAAAATTATTAGGGAGTAATATCGTTACCACTGCTACCTCCTGGGGTTGGTCCTCCGGGACCACCTGGCAAACTTTTAAAGACAAAGGCGGTAATGGCATAAGCCATAACCACAATTATTAAGCCAATAATAGCATTTTTAATTCTACCTTGAGCCTTCTTAACAGTTTCTTCATTTCCCCCAGCTGTCATCCATTGATATCCACTAAAAATCATTAAGACAACAAAGAGTATCCCCAGCAAACCAAGTACAACACTAATTATATTAGCGACAATATTTTCAGCCGGAGCCGAAGAAAAACCAGCACTCTGTTGAAATAAATCCATTTGATTAGTTGAGGCTGGAGTTGATACTCCTTCTTCTGTTTCATTTTCTTGAGCTAAGGATAAGGCCGGAAAAAATAATACTAAAGATAAAAAGGCAGAAATTATTATTTTATTAAATTTCATATTTTTAAAATTAATTTTAATCTATTGAATTCTGGTTATAAAAAGACGATCAATTAAACTCCAAATAGCATAGGCCGAAATAACAACCACTAAACCAATAATAGCATTTTTAATTCTACCCTGAGCTTTTTTAACAACTTCTTCATTTCCTCCAGCTGTCATCCATTGAAAACCACCCACTATCATTAAAACTACGAAAATTATACCCAAAAGAGATAAAATTACACTAACAATAAGGCCCAATGTTGTAGCCAAGGAACCACTGTCAGCGACAGCATAACCACCAGAGTTGCCAACTTGCTCTAATGTATTTAAAACTCCAACATTACTCTGAACACTACCCTGAGCAAATACAAAAAATGGTAATACTAAGATAGCTACCAAAAAAAGAGATGATAAAAATTGTTTAAATAATTTTTTTGACATAATTTTTGTTAATTTTGTAAAAATTACTCTGGCAAAGGAGTGTTTACAAATATACTAATTATAAAAATACTAATCATATAGGCCAATAATACAATAACTAACCCAACAACAGCTCGTTTAATAATATTCTGAGCTTTTTTAACAGTTTCCTCGTTTCCTCCAGCGGTCATCCAAAGAATTCCTCCATAAATAACTAGAATTACAAAAAGAACTCCCAACAAACCTAAAACAGTGTTAATAATCAAAGAAACAACTCTTTCAGGGGTAGCTCCTTGCTGATCAGCTGCCCTTCCCACATCATAACCAGCATTAAAAGCGGCCGCATCAACAATATCTCGTTCTTCTCCAACCCGATGATCATCAACCTTAAAAGCATCACTTAAATTCCCCACCCCCGCTAAAGAAAAATTAGCAATCAAGAAAAAAGAAAATAAACTAATTAATATTCCTGAAATTTTAAAAATATTTTTCTTCATAAATTAATCTAATAAATTATTATTAGAAAAGGCCGTGATAACAAAAACACTAATTATATAAGCTAATAATATTATAATCAATCCAATAATAGATCTAATAATAACATTTTTAGCTTTCTTTACTTGTTCATCATTACCACCGGCAGTCATCCATTGAATTCCACCAAAAATTAATAAAATTAAAAATATAACCCCCAATAAAGATAGAACAACTGAAATAATTTGGCCAATCCCGGATTCTAACGAGTCAGCACTATTAAAATATTTTTGTTGAGTATGGCCAGTTTCATTAGCAGTGACATCAAGCCCAGTTTGACCACTAAAGTTATAACTAGCTAAACTGGTCGAAACAAGACTAATAAAAATAAAAAAAGAAAAAATAATTATTTTTATTAAATTTGTTTTTTCAAATATTTTCATAAAAACGTATTAAATAATTATCCATAATCGTCCGGAATTTCAAATTCATTAAAATCAAATTCATTAGGTAATTCTTCTGGTTCTGGTTGAGAATTAATATTTGGATTATTAACTGGGTTAGTCTCAGTCAATTGCCGACCAATAAAGGCAGTAATAGCATAAGCCGATAATACAATGATTAAACCAATAATTGATTGAATAATAAGATTCTTAGCTTTTTCTACTTGCTGATCATTGCCTCTGGCAGTCATCCACTGAAAACCTCCAAAAATTATTAAAGCCATAAAAATAACTCCAATAAAAGAAAGTACTGCTCCAATCAAAATACCAACTCGACTAGATAAAAATCTCCCCGGATCATTTCCTACACCACTAACATTAAAAGCACTAGATAAAGATCCTTGGTTAACAGTAGTATCTAAACCATAGTTACCTGCTAAAGAAAAATTAGCGATGAAGAAGAAAGAAAATGCCAACAAAGAAACTAATAAAATATTTTTTATATTTTTCATATTTTTAAATAATTTTTACCATTATCGTAAATACTTATAAAAATTAAAAATATTCACGACAATGGTGCTTATTATACAATAAGCACCATATTTCCAAAATCGACTTTAGAAACATTAATTTACCTCGTTCATGCCAGTGGCGCCCATCAATTCATTTAAGATGAATCGAGAAATTCCCCAAGCTGCTAAAATTATAACCAAACCGATAACACCGGCTCCTAATAATTTTTTAGCTTCAGAAACTTTATCCTCGTTACCAGCGGCAGTCATCCATTTGAAACCACCTAAAAGAACAATAACTACAGCAACGATACCTAATAATGTTAAAATTACATTAATAAGTTGAGCTACCATAGTTCTTGGATCTCTTTCTCCTAAATTAATAGCATTGCCCGCACCTACGTCTGGATTACTACCATCAACATAACCTAAACCAAACGGATCGTTATCATTATTAGTAGCCCCAACGCTAGACAATCCCAAGAAAGGAACTAAAAACAACGAAATTATAAACAAACTTAATATTTTTTTCTTCATAATTCACCACCTTTCTAGTTTTAAATTTTAATTTTTATATTAAAATTATATCATAAGTTTTTAAAAATAACAATATTTGATATAATAATGATATGAAAAAAAATAAATTTATAATTATTTTAAATATATTATTATATATATTATTCTTTGTTTTAATTGTAAACAAATCATTAAGTTATTTAGATGTTGATTTTGGTTGGCATTTAAAAATAGGAGAAGAAGTATATTTGAATAAAAATATACCAACAATTAATCACTATAATTATATTTTTCCCGAAAATGATAATTTTTGGGTAGACCATGAATGGTTATCTAATTTATTGATTTATATTATTTATAATAATTTTGGATATCTTGCTTTAACTATATTTTTCGCTCTAATTTTTTTAACAACCATCTTTTTGTTAAATAATTTTATTATAAAAAACATAACTAAAACCTCTGCTTCGAGCATCTATATATTGGTAACAGAGTTACTATTAATAAAAGGAGTTTTCCCCCACTCTGGCATCAGAGTACAAGAAATTAGCTGGTTATTTTTCCTATTATTTTTAATAATAATATATTATTTTGAAAAAAGAAGTTTGATTAATAAAAAAAATAATTGGAAAATTTTAATTTGGATAGTCCCTATATTATATTTATGGTCTAATTTACATGCTAGTTTTTTATTAGGAATTGCTATCTTATTTTTCTATTTATTAATAAAAATAATAGAAAAGTTTGTTTTTCAACTTAAAAATAAGCTTATTAAAAAAATCAGTATTTATTTTAATTTTTCTAAAATATTAAAAAATAAAGATTTATTTATTTTTGGAACATTTTCATTAATAGCCTCCTTATCAACCTTAATAACTCCCTACGGCTTAAAATTGTTTGATTTCTTGTTTGTTTATGGGAAAAATACTGCTTATTTAAAAATAATAGCTGAGTGGCTACCTCCCTTCATCTATCCAATTATGTATTGGCAATTAATATATATAGCAATTATTATCACCGTTTGGATCACCGTTTGGACATCTTTCTTTATTATTAA
This sequence comes from uncultured Gammaproteobacteria bacterium, assembly GCA_964567645.1. GTDB lineage: Bacteria > Patescibacteriota > Patescibacteriia > Patescibacteriales > UBA12465. The sequence continues at coordinate 2,340 of CAZMNE010000004.1, read as the reverse complement.
AAAAAATAACCCTCATAAAAACCTACTGACCCCTTGGAACATATCTCTAAATTTATTGTTTCTAATTTTAGTCCTAAAATCAAGACGTCATTTTCCATTATTTTTTATAGCCTCCCTGCCAACCTTAATAAATATTCTACTTATAGATTTTAAAAACATAGCCAGGACAAAAGAAACCAAAAAAAATAATATCGATATTTTATTAAAATTATTTATAGTTTTTACTATTATAATAACAATAACATCAATTAGTTTAAAAATTAGTTTTTTTAAAAATCCTTTTACAGCTTTTTGCCATAATTATCCTTGCCAGGCTATAAGTTTTTTAAAAGATAATCATAATAATTATATTGAATACAATTTTTTTAATTCCTACAAATGGGGAGGTTATTTAATTCATGAATATCCAGAAAAAAAACTTTTTATTGATGGTCGCCTGCCGCAAAAAACTCTAAAAAATCATAGTTATGTAGAAGAATACGCCTTATTTTATAGTAATAATAAAAATGTGATAAAAGAAAAACTAAACGAATATGATATTAAACTTATTCTTTTATCCAAAGATAAGCCCGTAAAATTAAACTGGTTTGATAAAAAAATATTTAATATAAAAGAAGAAAATTTTAAAAAAACAAATACTTTAATAGAATATCTAGACGATAGCTATGATTGGAAAAAAATTTATGAAGATAATATAAGTTTAATTTATGAAAAAACTTTTTAAAAAATATTTTTATTATTTATTTCTATTGGCTTTAATTTTCTTTTTATTCTATAAACACCGCCTAAATGCTGATGAAGGAGTAATTTTAAATGGTGCCTGGAATTTATTTAACAAAAGAACCTTATATATTGATTTTTTCGAAATAATAGCTCCGGGAAGTTTTTATTTAATAAACTTATTTTTTAAGCTATTTAGCCCTAATTATTTTATTGCTAACATTGTCAGTTTAATAATCCTCTGGCTTGGATCTTTGGGAATATACCAATCTACAAATTTAATACAAAAAAATAAACTTAATTTTTTATTCCCAATATTTTTTATATTATCATTAGCCCCCTTTCCAATAATAAATCATAATCTATATAGTACTGTGCTTTTAATTTGGTCAAGCTATTTTTTTATAAAGGGGATAAAAAACAATTCTCTTAAAAGTTTTATTATCTCAGGATTCCTAGGGGGGCTATCTATTATCTTTCTACAACAAAAAGGGATCGCTTTTTGTACTGCTTCATTTATCTTTATTCTATTTTTTATATTAAAAAACAAAAATTACTATTTAAAAAATATTTTAGGTTATTGTGTCGGAATAATAATTCCAGTTATTTGCCTATTTTTAAAATGGTCACCTAACCTTTTGTGGAAAAATTTAATAGTCTTTCCTATGTTAACCTATTGGGAAGTTAATCAGACATCCTTTTTATTACTTTTATCTTTCTTTTTAGTCTTATTTTATTTTTTCATTTATTTTATAAAAAAATCAATTTTAATAAAATATTTATTATTTGTTCAATTTTTTTTACTATTAAGCACTATCCCCTTGCCAGATTATTACCATTTAATAATAAATATTTTCCCTCTATTAATTTTATCCTCCTTGTTATTAGCAAACAATAATAACAAAATGACAAAACTATTAATTATTGTTTTTATATTTATACTAAATATCCCCACTTTTTCTTATTTAAAAAATAATTACAAACCGTTTTATTCTTGCAAAAAAAATCCAGATTATCAAGAACTAATGGTCTATATAGAGAAAAAATGTGAAGGAAAATATATTTATAGTGGCCCCTTTTTACCAAATTTATATTTAGAAACAAAAAAACTTAGCGCGACACCATTTGGCTTATTGATAGAGAACCAATCTACTGACGAACAATATAATGAAGCTCTAAATTATTTTAAAAAAAATCAACCAACTTGTGCTGTTTTAAATTATTATGATAATATGTATATAAAATTTAATTCTACTGGAAATAATGTTTTAGAAAATTACATAAAAAATAATTATAAATTAGAGTATCAAAAAAACAATTTTTTTATTTATCACCAATAAATTATGTTAATTGAGTTTATTGTTCCCTGTTATAACGAGGAACAAATATTAAAACAAAATACTATCAAATTACTGAATTTTTTAAAATTACAAAAATATCCTTTTAATTGGAAAATAGTTTTATTATTAAATGGCACAACTGACAACTCTGAATTATTAGCACTAAAATTACAAGAGCAAAATCAAGAAATAAATTTATTTATAGTATCAGAAAAAGGCAAGGGAAATGCTTTAAAAAAATACTTCGACCATAGCTCCAGTAATTTTTTAATTTATATGG
>CAZMNE010000003.1:0-47292 GCA_964567645.1 uncultured Gammaproteobacteria bacterium | reverse complement strand
AAATAAATGAAAGAAGAATTAAAAAAATTAAATAAGGAACAACTTTCAGCTGTTAAACATGATCAAGGGCCTCTTTTGGTGGTGGCCGGAGCTGGGACTGGTAAAACTACCGTTTTAATTAATCGTTTAGCCTATTTAATAATGGAAAAGGGTGTTAAAACTGATGAAATAATCTTAACCACTTTTACTGAAAAATCAGCTCATGAAATGATTGAGCGAGCTGATAAAATCCTGCCTTATGGTTACGTTGATTTATGGATTAGCACTTTTCATGGTTTAGGAGAAAGAATACTGCGACAACATGGCTTAGATATTGGTTTAAATCCGGAATTTAAATTATTAGACAGTACTTCTCAATGGGTCTTTTTAAAAAAGAATTTGAGCTCTTTAAACTTAAAATATTATCATTCCTCTGGCAATCCTAGTAAATTTATTTCTGATTTATTAACTCATTTTTCTAGGCTAAAGGATGAAAATATTTCTAGCCAAGATTATCAGAAAATAGTTGATGATCTGGAAAAAAGTTTTCAGGAAAATTCTTCTGGAGAAATTAATAATATTGAAGAGGCTTTAGAGTTAGAGAGGTTAAAAGAGCTATCTAATGCTTATGCGGTGTATAATAAATTATTAATAGAGAATAATTTTTTAGATTTTGGAGATTTAATTAATTATACTATTAAATTATTTAAAGACAGGCCTAATGTTTTAAAATTATTTAAAGATAAGTTTAAATATTTAATGGTGGACGAATTTCAAGATACTAATTATGCTCAATATGAATTGATCAAAATTTTAGCTGGAGAAAAAAATAATTTAATGGTAGTAGGGGATGATGATCAGTCTATCTATAAATTTCGAGGAGCTTCTATTTCTAATATTATGCAATTTAAAGATGATTATCCCGAGGCTCAGGAAATTATTTTGAGCAATAATTATCGATCTCGACAAGAAATTTTAGATTGTGCTTATCGTTTTATTAAAAATAATAATCCTAATCGTTTAGAGGTTAAATTGAATATTAATAAAAAATTAAAATCAGGTTTAAAGTTTACTGGATCTCAACCAGCTGTGTCAGCTTATAATTTTTTAAGTGAATCCGATGAGTTAAATTTTGTTAGTTCTAAGATAATGGAAATTTATGAGAGTGAGCCAGAAACCAATTGGTTGGATTTTGCTATCTTGTCTCGTACTAATAATACTGCCGATAATTTTTCTAAAGAACTTAGTCGTTTAAATATTCCTAATCATTTTGTTTCTTTAAAGGGACTGTATTATAAGCCAATAATTTTAGATATTATTTCATATTTTAAATTATTAGATAATTATAAGGAATCTTCAGCTTTGTATCGAGTTTTAAATATGGAAGAATTTAAGGTTTCTAATGTTGACTTAGTAAATTTAAACGCTTTCGCTAAAAGAAAATATTGGTCATTGTATGAAACTTTAAAGAATGTCGATAAAGTTCCTGGAATTAGTCCAGAATCTCTACCTAAGATTAGTAAATTATTAAATTTAATAGAAAATCATTTGACTCTAGTGGGAGAAAAAAGCCCTAGTCATGTTTTTGTTAAATTTATTTATGATAGTGAAATTTTAAAAAATTTAAATCACGAAAAAGATCGAGAGATTTTTTCATATATTAATCAATTTTACCAAAAGATAAAGAAATTTGAGGAGGGTGGGGATGATTTAAGATTAAAAGATTTTTTGGAGGTCTTAGAGTTTGAGTTGGAGGCTGGAGACACTGGGGGATTGAAAAATGATTTTGTCGATGTCGATACAGTTAAAATTATGACAGTTCATTCGGCCAAGGGACTAGAGTTTAAATATGTTTTTTTAGTAGATTTAGTAGAGCGTCGCTTTCCTAGTGATAATCGGTCTGAAAGAATCCCAGTTCATCCAGCTTTAATCAAGGAGCAAATATCAAGTGGTGATAATTTTCATATCGAAGAAGAGCGTCGTTTATTCTATGTTGGTTTAACCAGGGGTAAGGAAGGTTTGTTTTTAACCAGTGCTAAAGATTTTGGAGCTGCTCGAGAAAAAAGACCTTCGGCCTTTATTCAAGAAGCTGGATTAGATTTGATTGAGTCTGGTAAAATTGACTTTTCAGAATTAGAGTTTATAAAAGACCTAAAAACTATTACTGAAGAAAAACCAGTTTTAGAAAAAAAGGAAGAATACAAGTTGCCGGCTCATTTTTCTTTTTCGCAATTTGCTGCTTTTGATAAATGCCCTTTGCAATATAAATATACTCACATTTTAAAAATTCCGTCATCTGACGATAAGCCTAGCTTAGTTTTTGGTCGAGTTATTCACGATACTTTATATAATTTCCTCCTTCCTATGATTGCTAACAATAATATGCAAGGAGATTTGTTTTCAATAAAAAATAATGAGGAAAAATTAAAGAAAGAATTAACCGAAGATAGATTGTTGGTTTGGTATAAAAAGTTTTGGAAGGATGAAGGCTATGGTAGTAAAGAGAGAAGGGATGAATATTGGGAAAAGGGATTACAATTATTAAAAAATTTCTATCAAGATCTATCAAATAATCCTTTACCAAATATTTATTTCTTAGAAAAAGATTTTCGTTTTAAGTTTAAGGATTTCTTGGTTAAGGGAAAGATTGATCGAGTTGATAAAATATCTGATAATAGTTTTGAAATTATTGACTATAAAACGGGAGCTTCTAAGGATAAACTAGAAACAGATGATCGTCGTCAATTAGTATTATATAAAATGGTAGCCGAAGCTTCTTTTGGAATTAAGGTTGATAAGCTTAGTTATTATTATTTAGAAGATGGTCAGAAATTAAGCTTTGAGGCCAAAGATAAAGATATTGAAAAAATGGAAAAATGGTTAATTGATAGCGTTGAGGAAATTAGAAAAAAGCAATTTTTACCAAAACCCTCGTCTTTTACCTGTGGTTTCTGTGATTTTAAAGGAATTTGTGAGTTTAAACAATAATTCTTGACTTATTTTTCTTAGTAATATATAATAATTGTATAAAAAGTAATGTATTTTTATACAATGAATGTATAAAAAGTAATGTATTTTTATGCAAAGACATCTTGATAGCAAAATAAGCCAACATTTTAATAAATATAAGCAAATTTTGATATTGCTTGGTTCTAGGCAGGTCGGTAAAACTACTATAGTTAAAAAAATCTTTCCTCAAGCTGATTATTTTTTAGTTGATAATGAGCCAATTAGAAAAATATTAGAGTCCTATGACGTTGAAGCTTATAAATCTTTATTGAGCAAAAACTCAACTGAGGTTATTATTGATGAAATTCATATGCTTAGTGATCCGGGGAGAGCTGCTAAAATAATTTATGACCAATTAAGCCATATTAAATTAATAATCACTGGATCATCTTCTTTTCATATTAAAAATAAAACTGGTGAAAGTTTGGCTGGTAGAAAAATTGATTACCTTATTTATCCCTTAACCTTTTCCGAATATCTTTGTCAAAAGAATATTGAATCAAGCTTAAATTTTAATATTTTAGAAAAAATAATTAAAAACGATTCTGAGTTTATTAGTAATAGATATAAGTTTGATATAGAAAATATTTTAAATAATATTTTAATTTATGGTCAATATCCTTATACTATAGATTATCCCAGAGATAAAAAATATCTTTTGAATTTTGTTGATAGTTTAATTTTTAAGGATATTTTAGAATTAAATTTAATTGATGATAAAAAATTAGCTAAAGACTTATTAAAGCTTTTGGCTTTACAGATAGGTAATCTTATTAATTATTCGGAGTTAGCTATTAATTTAAAAGCTGATTCTAGAAAAATTAGAAGATATATTGAGATTTTTGAGCAAAGTTTTATTTTATTTCGCTTATATCCATATTCAAAAAATAAAAGATATGAAATTTCTAAATCACCTAAAATATTTTTTTATGATGTTGGAGTAAGAAATGCTTTAATTGAAGATTTTTCCGATTTGAATTCTAGGGTTGACAAGGGGGCTCTTTTTGAAAATTTTATTATTAGTGAATTAATCAAACAAAATAGCTATATGGAAGGAGATTATAAATTTTATTATTGGAGGACTAAATTGGGTTCAGAAATTGATGTTGTGTTGGAGAGAGGGGAAGAACTAATTGGGGTAGAAATAAAATATAAAAGAAAAAATATTAATAAGGCTTTTAAAAATAGGTATCCCCAAGCTAAATTAAAAATAGTAACTATTGATAATTTTTATTAAGTTTTTTATTAATTATAAACAGATGAAAAAAATAAAAATTACTAAAAACAAAAATTTTTCAGAAAAGAAAGGGAAGTGGAAAGAAGTTATTAATTTTGCTACAATAACTAAGGGTGGAATAAGTATTGAAAGGTTATTAAAAATAATTTAAAGTAAATAATTATAAAAAACATGAACGAAAATGATAGAATAATAAATCCAGCTGAAAACAATAACGATAGAGCTTTTGATTTGAGTCTTCGGCCCAAGTCTTTTAGCGAATATATTGGTCAAGATAACGTTAAAACAAATTTAAATATTACTATTAAAGCTGCCTCAAAGCGCCAAGAGCCTATTGAGCATGTTTTGTTTTATGGCGCTCCAGGATTAGGGAAGACTACTTTGGCCCATGTTTTGGCTAATGAAATTGGAGCCAATATTAAAGTTACCTCTGGCCCAGCCATTGAAAAGAGCGGAGACTTAGCGGCTATTTTAACCAACTTGAGTGAGGGTGATATTTTGTTTATTGATGAAATTCATCGATTAAATAAAACTATCGAAGAGATTTTATATCCCGCCATGGAAGACTATGCCTTAGATTTAATTATGGGCAAAGGTCCCGGGGCTAGAACTCTGCGATTGGATTTACCAAAATTTACTATTATTGGGGCTACTACTAAAGCTAGTATGCTATCAGCTCCACTGCGAGACAGGTTTGGTATTATCCATCATTTAGATTTTTATGAAAATGATCATATTCAAAAAATTATTAGCCGTAGTGCTAATATTTTACAGGTTGAAATTGAGGATGAGGCTGGTTCTTTGATTGCTGAAAGATCTCGTCGTACACCGCGTATCGCTAATCGTTTACTAAAAAGAGTTCGTGATTTTTCCGAAGTAGAGGGACGAGGGTTTATTGATAAAAATATTTGTATTCAAGCCCTGGATGTTTTAAATGTAGATGAGTTTGGTCTTGATTATGTAGATCGAAAAATTTTAAATACTATTATTGATAAATTCGCTGGTGGTCCAGTTGGTCTTAATACCTTGGCCGCTGCTACTGGAGAAGATATGGCTACCATTGAGGATGTTTACGAGCCATATTTAATGCAAATTGGATTTTTAGATCGTTCTCCTCGAGGTCGGTTAGCTACTGATCGAGCTATAAAACACATTCAGAAATATATAAAAAAGATTTTCTAATTATGAAATTGTCAGATTTTGATTATAATTTACCACCAGAGCTTATTGCTCAAGAGCCAAATAATTTACGGGATCATGCCCGTCTTTTAATTTATAATAGAAAAACTGATCAAATTAAACATGGTAAGTTTTTTAATTTGATTGATTATTTAAAGCCCGGAGATATTTTGTTTTTAAATAATTCTAAAGTATTTTCTGCCAGAATTAAAAGTTTTAAATTAACTGGTGGTCAGGTAGAAATTTTTCTATTAAAAGTTCTTGATAAAAAGAAAAATATTTGGGAATGTTTATTGGGGGGTAGGATAAAATTAGGTCAAAAATTAATAATCAACAAAGATTTAGAGGCTGAAATTATTAAAGACAATGAAGGAGTTTGGCAAATCTCTTTTAATCAAAATTATCAATATATTATTGAAAATTTGGATAAAATTGGACAAACACCACTTCCACCCTATATCAAAAGAGAGAAAAAAAATGATCAAGATTTAATAGATTACCAAACTATTTATGCTAGCGATGATAAAATAGGTTCAGCAGCAGCTCCAACAGCCGGACTTCATTTCACAGAAGAATTATTATTTAAAATTAAGTCTCAAGGGATTGAAATATTAGAGGGGACTTTGCACGTGGGACTGGGAACTTTTTTACCGATTAAAACTGATAATATTTTAGAGCATATTATGCACTCTGAGGATGTAGAATTATCAACTTCGGCTATAAATAAATTAATTAAAGCTAAAAATAATAATCAGAGAATAATAGCAGTAGGTACTACCTCCGCTAGAATTTTAGAAAGTTTAGATAAATTTTTAAAAAAAGACCAGAAGACTGGAAAATATTTAAAATACCAAGCTTCAAAGGGATTAGCTTTTTCTACTAATATTTTTATTTATCCGGGTTATGATTTTAAGATGATTAGTGGTTTAATTACCAATTTTCATCTCCCTAAATCAAGTTTACTCTTATTAGTTAGCGCTTTAATAGGTCGAGAAAAAACTTTAGAAATTTATTCTGAGGCTATCTTTAAAAAATATAAATTTTTTAGTTATGGTGACGCTATGTTTATAATTTGATTTATAGTCGTTTTTTTGCTATTTTTATATTAGCACTAATTAAATAATTAAGTATATTTTCTCGAACTAATTTGTTCGTCCAAATTTAGAAATTTTATGTTAAGAAATATTTTAGAGTTTATTAAGATCGTGATAATTTCTTTGTTAATAATTTTGCCGATTAGATATTTTATAATTCAACCCTTTTATGTTAAGGGTGCCTCCATGGAGCCGACTTTTCATGATCATGAATATCTAATTATTGATGAAATATCCTATCGCTTTAATGACCCTAAAAGGGGGGAGGTAATAGTATTTCGTTATCCTGATAATCCCCAAGAATATTTTATTAAGAGGGTTATCGGTTTACCAGGAGAAAAGGTTGAAATAATCAATGGAGATATTTTTATTTACAATCGAGATAATCCCGAAGGCTTTAAATTGGACGAGGGTTTGTATTTGGCTGATAATATAAAAACTTATAATACTAATGAAGAGCCAGTGGAGTTAGAATCTGGTGAATACTTTGTTCTGGGAGATAATAGGTACGCCTCTAAGGATTCTAGAACTTTTGGAGTTTTAAATAAGAGCTTTATAACCGGAAGAGTCTTTCTTCGTGGTTGGCCATTTAATAGGTTCACAGTTTTTAAATACGCAGATCTTTATAGTTCTCTTAATTAATAATTATTTATAAATTTAATTTAATAAATATGGGAAGAAAAAAATTAACTGATAAAAAAACTACTAAGAAAAGTCCTTCTCCTAAGAATGATGTAAAAACAGAATCTAAAAAAACTAAGGTTTCTTCTAGGAGTTTTTTTCGTCTTTTAGGAATGAAAGATGTTTTGGGAGCTGATTATAAATTTTTAAATCCGGTTTTAAGAAAAGTCGAAGAGACGGCCAATTGTTATAGTTTTAGTAAGATTGATACTCCGGTATTAGAGGATTTAAATTTATATAAAAAATTTTTAGATAAAGACAAAAGTAAAATGCTTTTTTCCGTTGAGCCTCGTGGTACTGAAAAAATGGTTTTACGGCCTGATTTGGTTCATGGTTTGATTAGGGCTTTTGTAGAGCATGGTTATTTAAATAATCTAGAAAAACCAATGAAGTTTTTTTCTATGGGACCGGTTTTTCGACAAGAAAAGGTTCGGGGGGGTGTTTATCGTCAATTTAATCAATTTAATTTTAGTATTATTAATGATCCCAAACCAATCACTGATGCTTTTTTAATATTTTTAGTTTATAATATCTTTAAAGAATTACAAATTGATGTTCAGGTACAAATTAATAATTTGGGTGACGGTGATTGCCAAAAAGAATTTTTACAAAAGTTTTCTAAATTTTTAAAAGAAAGAGGTCGTCGAGCTAGGCTATGTAGCGAATGCAAAAAAAACATGTTGAAAAATCCTTCTTTATTATTAGAGTGCCAAGAAGAGGAGTGTATTAAGGTTAGGAGTGAAATGCCACAAATTGTTGATTTTTTATCAGAGAACAGTAATTCTCGTTTTTATAAAACAATGGAGTTTTTAGACGAAATGGAAATTAATTATAATTTTAATCCCTTCTTAACAAGAGATTTAAATTATTATAATGATTTAATTTTTGAAATTTGGCCAATTGATAAAAGTGGAGAATTGAATTCTAAATTAGTTTTGGGTCGTGGGGGAAGATATGATCGAGCTTTTTCAAAAATATCCGGGAAAGATGTTTCGATGCTAGGTTTTAGTGGTGGAATAGAAAGAACTTTAATTAAAGCTCGAGAAAATAATTTGTTTATTGAAGACGATAAAGATGTTATTTTTTTAGCTCAAATTGACTTAGCAGCTAAGGCTAAATCAATGTTTTTATTTAAAGAATTGCTTAGTAAAGGATTTAATGTTAAGCAAGCTTTTCATATTGATGGTTTAAAGGCTCAATTAGAAGAAGCTAGAAATTTAAAATCTAAAATAGTTTTAATTTTAGGAAAAAAGGAATTAAGTGAAGAAACTATTTTATTCAGAGATACTGATTCTGGTGTTCAAGAAATTATAGCCAGAAAAGATTTAATTTCTCGTTTAGAAAAGTGGTTGTCTCAATAATTTGACTTGAAAAATAAAAAACAGTATGCTATATTAAATTTAATATAAAATTAATGGTCATTTTTGACCCATATAGAAAGGAAGGTGTTTTATGGCAGATTTAAAAAGAAAAAAAGGCGAGAGTTTTGAATCATTTTTAAGACGTTTTAAAAATAGTCTAAAAAATAATAAAAGATTAGAATCTTTTAAGAAAAAAAGAACTTACGCTAAAGATAAAACTAAAATTCAGTTAAAAAATTCAGCTTTAGCTAAAATGGAGCTAGGTAAGAAGTTTGAATATATGAGAAAAACTGGAAAATTAAAAGAGGGAAGATAATTTTTCTATTTTTTATATAAAAAAAAGAAGAGTTTTAAAACTCTTCTTTTTTTGCATAATAAATTATTTATGAAACATTTTTTTTATTTTATCCATGGCTTTATTTTGTGAATATTGTTTTATTCTTTCTTTGGCGTGTTTAGTTTTAGCAGAATTGAGCCATTGGCTATTAGGTCCTTTTCTGTTTTTGTCTATTATTATTTCTACTAAATCTCCGTTTTTTAATTCAGTGTCTAGGCCGGCTATTTTTTCATTAATTAGAGCTTGAGTGGCCTTGTTTCCAATATCAGTATGGATAGCATAAGCAAAGTCTATGGGGGTAGCTCTCTCGGGCAATTCAATGACATCCCCCTTAGGAGAGAGAACAAATATTCTGTTTTGAAAAATGGTAGAAGTTATTTCTTGGACAAGTTGTTTAGTTTCTTTATTTTCTTTTTGAATTTCTAATATTTCCTTTATCCATCCAGGTTTTTCTTTATCTCCAATTTCTTCTTTATAGTTCCAGTGAACCTGTAAACCATAAAGGGACTCTTCGTGCATTTCCTCTGTTTTAATTTGAAATTCAGTAGATTTATTATCAACACCAATAATCGTGGTGTGTAAACTTCTGTAGCCGTTGGGTTTTGGTATGGCAATATAGTCCTTAAATCTATTGGGAATGGGTCGCCAAATAGTATGAATAATTCCAAGTATTTTATAACAATCTTCGATATTTTTAACTATTACTCTAAGGGCAAAAACATCATATATTTCATCAAATTTTCTATCCTTCCTTTGCATTTTTAACCAAATACTATATAAATGTTTAAAGCGAGCGTTTATTTCATATTGAATATTAGTTTTTTTTAACTCTTCTTCTAAGACATTTTTAGTTCTTTGAAAAAATTGGTTTCTTTCTGATTTTTTTTCTATTTCGTATTTATATTCTAGTTGTTTATATTCTTTGGGGTGTAAATATTTAAAACAAATATCTTCCATTTGCCATTTAATTCTCCAAATACCCAAAAGACCGGCTATCGGGGCATATATTTCTATAGTTTCTTTAGCAATTCGTTGTTGTTTGTTTTCCGGCAAAGCATCTAGGGTTCTAAGATTATGTAGCCGATCGCAAAACTTTATATACACAATACGGATATCTCCAACCATAGCAATAAACATTTTGCGAAGATTTTCGCGATACCTTTCAATCCCGCGATATTTGATTTTTCCTAATTTAGTTATGCCTTCTACTAAATTAGCCACATCTTCACCAAATTTATCTTTAATATCTTTGATAGTATATTCGGTATCCTCGGGGACATCATGTAATATTCCGGCAATAATAGTACTTAAGTCAGCCCTGATTTGAATTAAATTAAAAGCAGTATGAAGAGGATGCTCGATATATGGTTCGCCGCTTTTACGAGTTTGTCCACGATGAGCTTTTTCAGCAAATTCATAAGCTCGTTTAATAATAGTAGTATCTATTTCGGGGTTTATTTCCTGAGCTTTTTTAATAACTCTTTCTATGGTCATATATTTATTTATTTTAGATTGTATGTTATAATAATAATATAAAAATCATAAATTAGCAATTTATAAATAATATAATTTTTATGTTTAAAAATAAAAAAATATTTTTATTATTTTCTTTTATTTTATTGGCTGGAATGCTTTTTTTAGTAAAAAACACTTTGGCTAGTGATGCCCTGGGGATCCAAGAGGTTGATAGCACTATTGTATTGAAGGCAACTGATCCTCGCACTATTATTGTCAGGATAGTGAATATTTTTTTGGGTCTTTTGGGTATTGTAGCTGTTAGTTTAATTATCTATGGTGGAATTCTATGGATGACCTCTGAAGGAAATGAAGAAAGAATTTCTAAAGCTAAGAATGTTTTAAAAAATGCTGCCATTGGTCTAGCTATAGTATTAGCTGCTTGGGGAATTGTTACTTTTATTTTTAGATCTCTTTTCCCCGATGGAATAAGTAATAACAATATTCCAACTGATCGAGGGACTTATTTTCAGCTAGGAACTGGAGCTATCGGAAATTGCTCCGTTGAAAGTGTTTATCCTGAGCCTGGGCAAAAGGCCGTTCCTCGAAATACTATGATTATGGTTAATTTTAAAGAGATGGTTAGTTCAAGCACCTTTAATAATGATAATATTACCATATGTCAGGAATCTGACTTTGATTTTAATAGTAGGACTTGCTCTTCAACTGTAGAGTTTAGTCATAATTCTAATGATAATAAGGCTTTTGTTATTAGTCCTGGTAGTTATTTGGGTAATGAAAATGGTTTTTCTAATTATATTGTTTATTTATCTTCTGATATTTTAAAAGAAGATGAGTCAGCCAGTATTTTTTCAACTTGTTCAAGCGATTATTTTTTATGGGAGTTTGAGGTTAGTAATTTATTAGATTTAACTCCACCAAAAATTGAAAGTATTTTTCCTCAACCTGATAATGAGCAAGATCAAGTTTCAGTTAATTCGGTTTTATCTTTTGCTACCGCTCAATTTCAAGTAAATAGTCAACCTCAAACTTATCAGCCAGCTGAAGTTATTTCTAGTAATAAGGGTCAGGGAACCAGTGCTACTACCACTATAAATATTGGATCTAATTATAATGGCCAATATACTAAGTTTAATGTTGTTGTGTCTCAAGCTGATTATGAATCAAATCCTAATATAATTAAAGTTCAATTAAAGGGTGGTGATGATTTTGACTCACTTTCTGCCATTGGAGCTTTTGATGTGGTTGATAATGAAGTTAATTTTACAAATTATTTTAATTTAAAATTTAATTCCAATATTTCTGCTGGTAATTCCTGGAATATTGAAGTAAAAAAGAGAGTTTTGGCTGATACTGTTACTTTGGGAAATTATATTTATACTTTTGTAGACGAAGATACTAGTGGTTATAATATTAAATCAAGTTCTAATCTTACTGCCGTCGCCCAACAAATGGTTACAGCTCTGAGCTCTCATCCTAACATTGATGTTCAGGTGGATGATAATAATTCAGCCATTGTGGCTCTAAGGGCTAAAATTGGTGGTTTTAGCGGTAACGATCTTATCATCTCGTCTTCTAATGACAATATTTTATATACTCCATTTTCTGGAGGAGCTGATCAAGTTGAAAACATAAATGTTAATGGGAAAAAAGATAAGCCCATGAACAGTGTTATACAAATTAATTTTAATGAAGCTGTAAATCCGTTAACAGTCTCTGGAGAAAGTTATGACGTTGGTTCAAAAATTAGAATTGTAAATAATAATGACTCAGCTAAAAATAATGGAGAGAGTTGTGCACTTGAAAATGATTGTAAATCTTTTAAATGTGATGCTGGTATTTGTGTAGGGGATTATTTGTCAGGAAAATTTTCTATTTCGTCTAATTTTAAAAGTGTCGAATTTAAGTCTAATAATAAATGTGGAGTTAACGGTTGCGGTGAAGATATTTTTTGTTTACCTCCCCTAGCTAATATTAGGATTGAATTAATGGCTGCTGAATTATTCAATTGTCAGGGTGATTCCGATAATTGTTCTAATAAAGCTCCTTTTTCAGAGTGCTCAAGTGATGATATTTGTATTAACACTCAAAGCAAGAGATATCCTCTATCTAATATGACCTTGATGAATGGTGTTATGGATGCCGCTGGCAATTCTTTGGACGGAAATTCTGATAATTATTCTTATGGGCCCGCTAGCTATTATGAAAAAAATTTAGCTCATGACCCTTCCACGGGAGATAATTTTAGATGGTCTTTTTGGACTAGTAATAAAATTGAAACAGCTCCGCCAGTGATTGAGTCAATTACTCCTAGTATTAATGCTTCTTCGGTTGATATTTATTCTCCGATTATTATTAATTTTAATAAATTAATGATGAATTCTACTCTAAAAACAGGAGAAACTTTAATTGGTGACAATATTCATCGTTTGATTAATTTAATTAGTGGGCAATTGGTTGGGTATTGGATTTCTTCGGACAATAAAGATGTTTTGCCCGTAGATGGTGAGCCTGATAAAACTACAGCCTATATTAACCATATTAAATTTTTTGAGCTAGCTGATTATACTGCTCAGGCTGGTTCTGGAGTTAGAGATATTTATCAAAATTGTTTTAAGCCTAGTGCTGGTCCGGGAGAGGGAGTTAATATTTTATGTACTCCAACAAATCTTAAACCCTTTTGTTGTAACGGAGTCCCAATGGATTCTTGTGAAGTAGAATAATTTATTTATTATTTAAAAAATATTTTATTTCTATTTAATAAGAGCATTATAATATATTATTAAATTATTTATTATTAAATTAATATAATTATATATTTTTGAAAGAAAAAATATAATTATTAAAATTTTTATGGCAAAAGATAAAAAAACTAAAGAAGTAAAAATCGAATCTAAAGATTCTAAAAATGGAAAATCAGAGGCTGCGATGTTAGCTATGCAACAAATCAAGACTAAATTTGGTGATGGTGCTATTATGAAGTTTGGTGAAACTAGAAAAGTTAATGTTGATGCTATTCCAACCGGATGTCTTTCCTTGGATATAGCTTTTGGCATTGGAGGTGTTCCCCGAGGTAGAATTATTGAAATTTTTGGTCCAGAATCTTCGGGTAAAACCACTTTAGCCCAACATATTGTAGCCGAGGTTCAAAAATTAGGTGGAATCGCTGCTTTTGTAGACGCTGAGCACGCCTTAGATCCTGAATATGCTGAAAAAATTGGGATTAATGTTAAGGAGATGTTAATTTCTCAACCTGATACTGGAGAACAAGCTTTAGAAATAGTAGAAACCTTAGTAAGATCTAATGCGGTTGATGTTATTGTGGTTGATAGTGTGGCTGCTTTGGTTCCGCAAAAAGAAATTGAAGGTGATATGGGAGATCAACATATGGGGCTTCAGGCTCGTTTAATGAGTCAAGCTCTTAGAAAATTAACTGGAATAGTGGCAAAAACTAAAACAGTAGTTATCTTCATTAATCAAATTAGAAATAAGATCGGAGTATTTTTTGGTAACCCTGAAACAACTAGTGGAGGAAATGCTTTAAAATTTTACTCCTCAGTTCGAGTAGAGGTTAGAAGAAGTGCTCAAATAAAACAAGGAGATAAAATTATTGGAAATAGAGTAAAGGCTAAGGTGGTAAAAAATAAAGTAGCAGCTCCTTTTAGATCTACAGAATTTGATATTATGTACAATGAAGGAATTTCTTTGGCAGGTGATTTAATTGATTTAGGGGTTGAACATGATGTTATTAAAAAATCAGGAAATTCATATTCTTTTGGAAACACTAAACTAGGTGTTGGACGAGAAGCGGCTAAAAGCACCCTAAGATCTCAAGAAAAATTAATGAAAGAAATTAGAGTCAAAATATTAGAAGAATACAATAAATCAGATAAAAAATAATTATGCTATACGTCCTATCCTTAGGTGGCTCCATTGTTTCTTTGCCAGAGGGCTTAAACATTAATTTTTTAAAAAAATTTAAAAAATTAATTGAAGATAGAATTTCCTTGGGAGATAGTTTTATTATTGTGGTTGGTGGTGGTAGCTTAGCTCGAAAATATATTCAAGGGGCTACGCAAATAAACAAAAATATTATTGACAAAGAAAAAGATTATTTAGGAATTTATTCTACTTTTTTAAATGCTCGTTTAGTAAAATCAATTTTTGGAGATTTGGCTCAAGGAGATTTATTATTTAATCCTAATGTTAAAATAAAGCTTAAAAAACCATTAGTTTTTTCCGGGGGATATCTTCCTGGTAATTCTTCAGATTTTGTAGCCGTTTCTTTGGCCAAGACTTATCAGGCTGATATTATTGTTAATCTTTCTAATATTGATTATGTTTACGATAAAGATCCTAATAAATTTTCTGAAGCTAAAAAAATTGAAAAAACAAATTGGAAAGATTTTTTAGAAATAATTGGCGATAAGTGGTCTCCGGGAATGAACGCTCCTTTTGATCCCATTGCTTCAAAATTTTGTCAAAAATACAACAAGAAAGTAGTCGTCCTGAATGGTCAAAAAATAAAAAATTTAGAAAATTATTTTTTAAATAAAAAATTTCAAGGAACTGAAATATATTAAATTATAATGTTGTGATATGGATCAAGAAAAAAACAAGGAGGGCTCAAACAATAACTCTAAAAAATCTTCTAATAACTTCCTAAAGGGTTTAGTATCTTTTTTAAAAGAGTATTCTGTTTTAGGTTTGGCTATTGGTTTAATTATTGGACAAGCCTCTAAGGATTTGGTAGACTCAATTGTCAATGGTTTGTTTATGCCCTTGATTAAGTTAATAATATCTCAAGAAAATTTTGATAACTTTAGCTTTGTTGTCAGAGATGTTACTTTTCAATTAGGAGTAGTTATTAGCTCTCTTCTAACTTTTTTAATTGTCATGATTTTATTATATTTTATAGTTAAAAAAATTATTAAAAATGATAATATCTTGCAAAAAAAATAATAAAATAATTTTAGGATTGGATCCGGGCATAGCCGATACTGGATTTGGGGTTATTTCGGTTGATAATAATAAACTTAATTGTCTTGATTTTGGTTCTATTAAAACCTCCTCTAAGGATGATTTTCTTGATAGGTTAGAAAAATTAGATAATGAATTACAAAAAATTATTGATAAGTATAAACCAGAAATTGTTTGTGTGGAAAAATTATTTTTTAATAATAATGCTAAAACAGCATTAATAGTTGGTCAAGCCCGTGGAGTTATTATGTTAAAAATTAAAAAAAATAAAATTAAATTAGTAGAATTAACTCCCTTGCAAATTAAGCAAGGAATTAGTTGCTTTGGCCGAGCTGATAAAAATCAGGTTAAAAAAATGGTTAAATTAGTTTTAAATTTAAAAGAGGTTATCAAGTCGGATGATGCTGCCGATGCCTTGGCAGCCGCCATTTGCGCCTCTAGTTTAAGATTTTAAATATAAATTATGAGAAAGAAGATGAATGTTTTTCATGTGGTCGCTGAAATTTCTCCCTTTTCTAAAACAGGGGGGTTAGGTGATGTGGCCAGAAGTTTGCCAAAAGCTTTATTTCGCTTAGGGCACCAGGTTTCTGTGATAACCCCTCTTTATGGTAGAATTATTGATAAAAAAAAGCATGATTTAAAATTAATTTTTAAAGATATTAATGTTATTATTGATTCAGAAAATTCAGTAAAAGTTAATTTTTGGCAAGGACAATTAATTGATGGATTACCAGTTTATTTTATAGAAAATCGAGAACATTTTTCTAAATTTAAAAAAATATATGTATCAAACAAGGATAATATTAGATTTTTAATTTTTAATATTTCAGCTTTAAGGCTATTAAGTCTATTAAATGAATCACCTGATATTATTCATTGTCACGATTGGCACACTGGCCTGATTCCTTATTTTATAAAAAATAAATATCGTTATACTAAAAATTTAGTTAACTCTAAAACTGTTTTTACTATTCATAATTTAGCTTTTCAAATGAGTAGATCTTGGAATAGCGTTCCTTTGGAGAAAAAGGATTATGGTCGCAGAAAGCTCCCCACGATTAATGATTCTGATATTTTAAATATAAATTTTGCTAAGAGGGCTATTTTGTCGGCCGATATTATTAATACCGTTAGTGAAAAATATCGAGAAGAAATTATGACAAAAAAATTTGGACAAGATTTAAATCGAATTTTAAAAAATAGAGAGGATCGTTTATTTGGTATTATTAATGGAATTGATTATAATTCCTATAACCCTAAAAAAGATAAGGGTTTATTTAAAAATTATAGCTTTAATGATTTTTATTTAAAAAGTAATAATAAAAAATATTTACAAAAAAAATTAGGGTTCACTATCGATGAGGATATTCCTTTCTTTTGCTCTACTTCTCGCATCGCGCATCAAAAAGGTTTTGATATTATTTTAGCTATTTTGCCTTATTTACTTAGATTAGATATCCAAATTATTTTTATGGGTGATGGTGATGCCGATTATATAAAAAGAATAAAAAAATTTCAAAAAAAATATCCTAAAAAAATTGTTTGGTGGCCTTTTTATAAAAATCAGGAAAAAGAAACCTTGCTTTATGCTGCTTCTGATTTTTTTATTCTTCCATCATATTATGAGCCTTGTGGTATCAATCAAATGATCGCTATGCGTTATGGTGCTATTCCGATTGTTCGTGATATTGGAGGTCTTTATGATACTGTTTCAAATTTTAGCCCAATTACTAACAAGGGGACTGGTTTTGTTTTTAAGCAAGAAGACGAATTTGCTTTTTTTTGGGCAATTGTTAGAGGCTTGGAAAACTATAAATATAAAAAGGTCTGGAATAATTTAGTTAGTAGGGCTATGCACAAATCAAGTAGTTGGGAGATCCCAGCCCAAAAATATGTAGAATTATATAAAAAGGTCTTTAAATTGAAATAGATAATATTATGTTGTGGATTAATTTTTTACATTTATATCAACCAGCTAATTCAGAGGCTTATAGGATAGAAGAGGCTAATGATTTAAGTTATAAAAGAATAGTTAAGGCTTTATTAAAAAATAAAAATATTAAATTTACTTTCAATATTTCTGGTTGTTTAGTTGAAAGATTGGTGGAGTTAAAGCAGTTTGACTTAATTAAAAAAATTAATATTTTATTAGAAAGAAAACAAATAGAACTTGTTGGCTCAGCTGCTTATCATGCCTTGCTTCCATTGATAGGCAAAAAGGAAATAATTTGGCAGATAACCGAACAAGAAAGAATAATAAAAAAATATTTTCCCAAAGCTAAATTAAAAGGATTTTTTTTACCAGAGATGGCCTATAGTCCTAGGGTGGCTAAAATTATTAAAAATGAGGGTTATAAGTGGTTGATATTAGATGAAATTTCCTATAGTGGAAAAAGTGATATAGATTTTGATGATATTTATATCGACAAAAAAAGTGAATTAAAAATAATTTTTCGTTCTAGAAGACTTTCCAATTCTTATGTTCCAGAAAAAATAATAGAATTATTGAAAAAAAAGGATAATATAGATAAGACTATTATTACCGCTACCGATGGAGAATTGTATGGATTAAGGCATAATGATAATAAAAAAATATTTGAAAAATCTTTAAAAACAGGAAATTTTAAAACCATGTTGATTTCTGATTATATTAAAAAAAATAATAACAATAATAAGGTTTTTTTAAGAGATAGTAATTGGGAATCAACTGAAAAATATTTAAAAAATAAAAAACCTTTTCATCTTTGGTATAATGATAGAAATAAAATACAATCAAAGCTATGGGATTTTGTTTCACTGGCTACTAAATTAATTAATAAGTATAAAAAAGATCAAAATTATCATTGGGCTCATTGGCATTTTGTCCGAGGATTGGCTAGTTGTACTTTTTGGTGGGCTAGTGCTTATAATTTTAAACATAATTTTGGCCCTCGGGCTTGGAGTCCTAGCGAAATTGAGAGGGGGGCGGATGAGTTTATTAGAGCAATTCGTTCCTTGGAAGACTCTACTAGTCGTTTAGAGAAAATTAAGGCTGAAAATTTTCTTATTTCAATAAAAAAAATGGTTTGGGTTAAGCATTGGACTCGCCATAAAAAATAAATATGAATAAAATAAATAAACTTTTGGACGATAAGTATGTTTTAAATCTTTTTAAGAAAAAAATATTACCCCTATATCCTGATTTTAAGAAAATTGAAAAAATAAAAATAATTTATCATAAAAATTATATTTGGCAGACAACTTATCATGTGGTTTTGGAATTTAAAACTTCGTTTTCTTTTCGGCCGGAAAATTCTAAAAAAAATAAAATTAAAGTTTTATCTTTTTTTTGCACGGCTCACTCTAATGAACCTAGAAAAAATGTTTATGATACTTTAAATTATTTATGGAATCAGGGTTTTTCTCGTGGATATTTATCAATTCCTAAACCATTATTTTATTCTAAATATTTTAATGCCTCTTTTTATAGGGGGGTTAATGGGGACAGTTTATTAGAATTTATTAAAAAGAAAGATAAAAAAGAAATTGAAAAAGTAATTAAAAAAACTGCCGAGTGGTTAGTAAAATTACATCATGTTCCGATTTCAGAAGAATTAAATTTTAATAAAAAAAACAATAAAATAAAAACGGTTTTGCCCGGATATCATAATGTATTAAAAAATTTTAAAGAAAGATATGACGGTAAATATTTTTCTGATTTAAAAAATATTTATGACTACCTAATTGAATTAGAGGGAGATTTTTTTAATTTAACTCATAAAAGATGGTTGATTCATGGCGATGTTCATTCAGAGAATGTTATAAAAATGGGTAGAAAAAAAATCGCCATGATTGATTTTGCTGATATTTGTGCCTCTGATTTTGCTAGAGATTTAGGAACATTTGTTCAGCAATTAGATTATAAATTAAGTAGTTACGATTATAAAAAAAGTTTTATCAAAAAAATGGAAAATGTTTTCTTGGAAACATATTGTAAGAAGGCTAGAATAAAATATAATATTAGGCTCAAGGAAAGAATTAAGCTATATTATTGTTGGACAGCCTTTAGGACAGCTATTTTTTGGTTACTTAAGCACAATGCCAAACCTGATCGAGCTGAACCCTTGATTTTGGAAATAAAAAAGAAATTAAAAATTAATTAAAATAATTATTATGTTAATCGATTTACAACTTCACTCTAGGTTTTCTGATGGTTATTTAACTCCTGCTGAGTTAGTAAAATTTGCCAAAGAAAGACAAGTTAAGGTTGCAGCCTTGACCGATCATAATACTACAGCTGGTCTAAAGGAATTTAAAATAGCGGCTAAAAAAGAAAAAATAAAAACAATTACCGGCCTAGAATTGTATGTAAAATATAAAAATAAGAATATTAATCTTCTTTGGTATAATTTTGATGAAAATAATTTAAAACTTCAAAAATTGTTAGAGGGCAGCAGGAGGCGTCGTTTTTTGGCTGCTAAAAATATATTAATAAAATTAAAAAAGATTGGTTATAAGATAGATGTTGAAAAAATATTAGCTAGCTTTGATAATTATATTCCAGTTAATCGTTTAGGGGATAAGGTTATTGAAAATAAATATAATTATAATTTGATTGTTAAAAAGATTAAAGAAAGGATGCCAAAGAAGGTTAAATTAATATTACCTTTAAGGGAGGAGGACGTCTTGAAAGAGTTGTTTTTTAATAAAAATATAGGAAGATTAAACGAATCTTATATAGATGCGGAAAGATTAATAAAAATAAAAAAAGATGCTGGTGGTCAAGTTGTTTTTTGTCATCCCGGGAGATACAATAAATATGCTAAAAACATGACTGAAAAACTGAAGGCCGCTGGGATAATTGATGGAATTGAAATTTTATCCCCGCATCATTCCATTGGATCGATAATGTATTCTCAATTTTTATCAGAAAAGCTAGATTTAATAGCCACTGGTGGATCTGATTTTCATCGCTTTGAAGAAGGCGGGTTTTTGATAAACGATGCTTGGGATTGGTTTAAAGTTGACACTAGATACTTGAGAAGAATTGATGAAATTATAAATTATAAAAAGGATTTTAAAAAAAGTAAAAAAGTTATATAATAGTTTTATATATGAGTAAAAATAAAAAACAAGAAAAACTTGAAGAGCTAGACCAGGATATTAAGTCTGAAAACAAGATAAAGATTAGTATTGTTTCAATATTAATTTTTGTTTTTGGTTTGATAAGTTTATTATCTCTTTTTTCCTTGTCAGGTAGTTTTGGTGACTTTTTAGATAAGATATTATCATTGGGTTTTGGCTGGGGAAAGTGGTTTTTTCCTATTTTATTAATAGTTTTAAGCATTGCTATATATAAGGGTAAAAAATTTTTTTCTAAGAAGGTTAATTATATTGGTTTAAGCTTGGTATTTATTTTCATGGTCTCATTATTGCACTTCTTTTTTAAAACTCCAATCATCGCCGAAACTAAGGCCCTGGAAGGATTTGGCGGTGGTTATCTAGGTTTCTATTTATCTTTATTCTTTAAAAATTTATTTGGGTTTTGGGGAGGTTTGTTAATTATTTTAACAATTTTAGCAATAGCTATTATTTTATTATTTAATATTACCTTGTCTCACTTGATTGGCTCTAGGAGTTTTGTTTATAAAATATTTAATTATTTTTCCAACAATCATTCTGAAGAAAATTATGAACATGAGGAAGATATAGAAGAGGATCAATCCGAGGATGAAGATGAGGAAGAGGGAGAGCTTGAAAATGAGGATGATGACATTTTGTTTTCCAAAAAAGAGATTGGAAAAAATAATGATTTTAAAGAAAATTTTGACAATGATAATTTAAATTCTTTCAAAAAAGAAAAAAAAGAGGAAAAAGTAAATTGGAAAACTAAAAAAATAAAAATAGACTTACCTTTGGATCTGCTTAGTGGAAAAATAAATAAGGCTACTAGTGGTGATATTAATAATAATATTTTGATTATTCAGAGAACTTTAGAAAATTTTGGTATTTCTGTTGAGATGGGAGAGGTTAACGTTGGTCCGACTGTTACTCAATATACTTTTAAGCCTTCTGAGGGAATTAAAGTATCTCGTATCACTGCCTTGAGTAATGATTTGTCCTTGGCTTTGGCTGCCCATCCTATTAGAATTGAAGCTCCTATCCCAGGGAAAGCTTTAGTGGGGATTGAGGTTCCTAATAGATCCAAGGCTATTGTCGGATTGCGCGAAGTTTTAGAAGATAACGATTTTAAAACTAGGCCAAGTAATTTAACAGCTGCTTTAGGAAAAGATGTTTCTGGAAAAAATATTGTTTATGATATTGCAAAAATGCCTCACTTATTAGTAGCTGGAGCTACCAATTCAGGAAAGTCAGTTTGTTTAAATACTATTATTATTAGTTTATTATATCAAAATAATCCTGATGATTTGAGATTTATTATGGTTGATCCTAAGAGAGTAGAGCTTCCGGCCTATAACGGAATACCTCATTTATTAACTCCAGTTATCACTGAGGTTAGTAAAACTATAAATGCTTTAAGATGGTGTTTAAACGAAATGGATCGTCGTTATGAAATATTAAATCAGGCTGGTAAAAAAAATATTCAAACCTATAATAAGTCTAGCAAAGAAAAGATGCCCTATATTATCTTCGTAATTGATGAATTGGCTGATTTAATGGTGGCAGCTGCCAAAGATATCGAAGGAAGTGTCATTAGGCTTACCCAAATGTCTAGGGCCGTAGGAATTCATTTGATATTGGCCACACAAAGACCTAGTGTTGATGTTATAACCGGTTTGATTAAAGCTAATACTCCAGCTAGAATTGCTTTTTCAGTAGCTTCAGCTGTTGATTCTAAGACAATTATAGATTCTTCGGGGGCAGAAAAATTATTAGGAAAAGGTGATATGCTTTTTTCAACAGCAGAGCTTTCTAAACCAAAAAGAATTCAGGGTGCTTATGTTGATGATAGTGAAATTTTATCTATTACTAATTACATTAAAGATAAATATGGTTCAGCCGATTATTTAGAGGGAATAGTTGAGCGACAAAAGGTTAGTGGAATTGGTGGAGTTGGTTTAGATGGCTCCATGGGAGATGAAGATGAATTATTAGAAGAAGCTAAAGAAATCATTATTGCCGCCGGAAAAGCCTCTACTTCGTTTTTACAAAGAAGACTTAGAATTGGTTATTCTCGAGCGGCCAGTATTTTAGATATGTTAGAAGAAACTGGCATAGTCGGTCCTTCTAATGGGTCTAAGCCTAGAGAGTTATTAATATCTAAAGAGCAATATGAAAATCAATTAAATAATTCTATGGCAGGCATTCCAGTTCATGACAGAAAAGAATCTAAAGTTCCAGATAATTATCTCTATCAAGAAGATAAAAGTCCTTTGGTTTTAGAATCTGAGGATGAAGAAGTGGAAGAAATAGTTTCAGAGGAAGAAACAGAAAACAACTTCGAGGAAGATAATGATGATTCAATTAATAATGAAGACATTGACCTAGATGATGATTTCGGAAAATATTCCTCTAAATAATAATATATGAAAATTTTTTTATCCCACATAAAGAAAATAATCCCCCAAAAAATATTTAAAAGCGTTCAACCAGCTTATCATTATTTTTTGAGTTGGTTAGCTAATTTAATGTATGGGAATTCAAGTTCTAAGTTAGTGGTAATCGGAATAACTGGAACTTCTGGAAAAACAAGTTCTGTTTATTTAATGGCCAAATCCTTAAATGAGGCTGGTTATAAGACCGGCTATACTTCTACGGCTATGTTTAGTGATGGAGAAAACGAATGGCTTAATGATAAAAAAATGACTATGGTGGGACCTTTTTTTACTCAAAAAACTATTAGAAAAATGGTTAAAAATGGTTGTCATTATGCTATCATTGAAACAACATCTGAAGGGATTAGACAGTTTCGTCATCGATTTATAAATTATGATGTCTTAGTTTTTACAGGCCTTTATCCGGAGCATATTGAATCTCATGGAAGTTTTGATAATTACAAGAAAGCCAAAGGGGAATTATTTGCTCATTTAAAAAGGTGCCAGCCAAAATATTTAAATAATGAGAATAAAGTTGTTAAAGTTAAAAATAATTTATCAAAAATTGATTTAAATAGGGTTAAAAAAACTTTTGTTATTAATGGGGAAGATGAACATTCTTTTTATTTCTCTTCTTTTTGGGCAGAGAGTAAATTTTATTATTTTTCTGGCATTAGAGATGTTTCTGAAAATTCTGCTATTTTTTTTGATAATATAAAAATAAGTTTATCAGGAACTTCTTTTTCTTTAAATTATAATAAAAAAGATATTAATCTTGATAATAATGATTTAATAACGAGAGATATAAAATTAAAAACTTGGGGGGAATTTAATGTTTGCAATTCAATGCCAACCTTGTCGTTGCCCTTTGTTTTAAATTTTATTGATTTAGAAAAGATAATTGATGGACTGGAAAAAATTAAAAATATTCCTGGTCGGATGGAAATAATTGATGTTGGTCAAAAATTTTTAGCAATAGTTGATTATGCTTATGAACCAGTAGCTATGAAGAAGATGTATGATTTAATTTATTTTTTAAAGAAAGAGTTATCAGATAATGGATATAATGGAAAAATTATCCATATCTTAGGTTCAGCTGGCGGAGGTCGAGATAAGGATCGTCGAGAGGTGATGGGCCGTTTGGCTGGAGAAAGAGCTGATTTTGTGATTATAACCAACGAAGATCCTTATGACGAAAATCCTTTAGATATTATCAATCAGGTTTCCTTTGGGAGTAAAGAGGTCGGCAAGCAGGAAGGTGTTAATTTATTTAGAATAATGGACAGGCGAGAGGCTATTAAGAAGGCCTTAAAATTGGTAAAGGAAGGGGATTTACTTATTATCACTGGCAAGGGATGTGAGCAGGCTATTTGTTCAAGCAATGGAAAAAAAATTCCTTGGGATGATCGATTAATTTTGAAAGAAGAAATATTAAATAATTTAGGTTAGATATAATTTAAAAAACATGAAAAAAAATAAAAAAGGTTTTACCTTGATTGAGCTTTTAGTGGTTATTGCCATTATTGGTATTTTAGCTACTTTAGCAGTAGTTTCTTTGCAACAAGCTAGAAAAAATGCTCGTGATGCTAAGAGAATCGCTGATGTTAAGCAAATGCAGACTGCCTTAGAATTATATTTTAATGATTGGCAGGGTTATCCAGTTGATGTTGTTCCTGGCTCTAGTATCTCCAGTGGTACTTCTAACGTATATATGGCGGTAGTTCCTACTGGACCGACTCCGGCCGATGGTGATTGCGCTAGTTCTTCTTACAGATATTTTCAAGTAGATGATGGGGATGAGTATTATATAGAATTTTGTTTAGGTGGGCAAACCGGAGGTTTAGAGCCTGGAATAAAATGTGCTACTCCTTTGGGTGTTATTCCGACAACTACTCATTGTTATTAAAATATTTGACCATTTGTTAATTTTTTTGTATAATATCTTATAGAATGTTTTTTAATTTTAATATTTTATTAGTATGAAAAAAAATAAAAAAGGCTTTACCTTAATTGAATTATTGGTGGTTATTGCCATTATTGGTATTTTAGCAACTTTAGCGGTGGTCTCTTTACAACAAGCTAGAAAAAGTGCTCGTGATGCCAAGAGAATAGCTGATGTTAAACAAATGCAGACTGCCTTAGAATTATATTTTAATGATTGGCAGGGTTATCCTAATTCTACTTCGGTGACTTCAACCATTGCCAGCGGTACTAATATCTATATGGCTGTTTTGCCGTCAGCCCCATCTCCAGCTGATGGTGCTTGTGAGACAGATAACAATACTTATCAATATAAAGAGGTTGGAATTGACAATGGATCATATATTTTATCATTTTGTTTGGGCGGGCAAACTGGAGGTTTAGATGACGGCCCTAAATGTGCTACTCCTGGTGGTGTTTCAGATGAAGATTGTTCAGATAGCTTTTAATTTTTAGTAGTTTAAATGAGATATAAAAAAATCGACTATATAGTAGTCGATTTTTTGTGCGCCGTAAAGGGTTCGAACCTTTGACCTTCTCCTTAAGAGGGAGCTGCTCTACCAGCTGAGCTAACAGCGCTTTGAGTGGCTGAGGAGGGGATCGAACCCTCGACCTTAGCGTTATGAGTGCTACGCTCTAACCATCTGAGCTACCCAGCCGATATAAATTGTTTTAGTGTGCCCAGTAGGATTTGAACCCACAACCTTCTGGTCCGAAGCCAGACGCTCTATCCAGTTGAGCTATAGGCACAACATAAAATTTAATATTTTATGTTTTTTATTATAATTGAAAAAAATATTTTTAGCAACACTTTATTTTTTTAGAGCATCTTTAAGTTTTTTCCCAGCCTTAAATTTAGCGACCCTAACAGCCGGTATTTTTATTCTTTCTTGCGGATTTCTTGGATTGACTCCAGCGCGAGCATAGCGATCTTTTGACATAAAGGCGCCGAATCCTGTCAGCTTTACAGTTTGCCCAGCCTTAACTTTCTCTATAATAACATCAATTAAGGTTTTGATTATTTTTTCAACTTGTTTTTTATTTGTTCCAGTATTATTTTTATTAGCTATAATTTCGGCTAATTCTTTAGGATTAATAAATTTTTTATCTGGCATATTCAATGACTCTTAATTCTCTTATAATATTAACCTTAATTTCTCCTGGATATTTTAATTCTTGTTCTATTTTTTTAGCAATTTCTCTGGCTATTTCGTAAGATTTTAAATCATCTATTTTTTCAGGAGAAATAAATATTCTAACTTCACGTCCTGCCTGTATAGCATAACTTTTTTCTACTCCGTCAAAAGAATTGGCAATTCTTTCTAATTCTTCTAGACGATGAATATAGTTTTCGTAGGAGTCATGACGAGCACCTGGTCGAGCCGAAGAAATAGCATCAGCTGTTTTTACTATAATAGATAATAAAGTTTTAGGATTATCATCATGATGAGTTTCGACTGGAGCTATAATTTCTTCAGATATATTAAATTTCTTTAAAATATCTCTTCCAATTTCAGTATGATTTCCTTGTATTTCATGGTCAACAGCCTTTCCAATATCGTGTAAAAGCCCAGCTTTTTTAGCCATGTTAGCATCAGCGCCTAATTCTCTGGCTAACATCCCGGAGAGATGAGCCACTTCAATAGAGTGTTCTAAGGCGTTTTGTCCATAACTAGTTCGATATTTTAATCTTCCAAGAATTTGAGTTAATTTTGGGTCAAATCCAGTTACTCCTATTTCATAAACAGCTTCATCTCCAGCCTTTTTAATATCAGCTGAAAGTTCAGTTTTTGCCTTGTTAACAGCATCTTCTATTTTAGTAGGGTGAATTCTTCCATCCTTAATTAAATATTCTAGGGCTTTTTTAGCTACGTGTCTTCTAATTAAAGAAAAACCCGAGATAGTGATGGCATTTGGTGTATCATCTACAATTATTTCAACTC
The DNA here is from genome assembly GCA_964567645.1 of uncultured Gammaproteobacteria bacterium. Taxonomy (GTDB): domain Bacteria; phylum Patescibacteriota; class Patescibacteriia; order Patescibacteriales; family UBA12465. The sequence goes on along the minus strand of CAZMNE010000003.1, from coordinate 20,501 downwards.
CAGTCATCTGTTCAATTGATTTAATATTTCTCCCCTCTCTTCCTATAATTCTTCCTTTCATTTCATCACTGGGAAGATCAACTGTAGTAGTTGTTAAATCAGCAGTATAATTTGGGGCCAGTCTTTGAATTACAAAAGCTAGCATATCCATAGCCTTTTCTTTTATTATTTCGTCAGACTCGTTTTTTAATTTTGTTATTCTAGCCAAAAGATCTTCACTGTTTTTTTCCTCAATGTCTTTTAATAAGATTTCTCTGGCTTGTTCAGGGGTTAGTTTAGAAAGTTCTTCTAGTTTTTTAATTTGATCTTCCTTTATTTCTTTTATTTTTTCTTTTATCTCTTGAACTTCATTAACTTTATCATATAATTTTTGTTGCTTTTCTTCTAGGGCCAATAATTTTTGAGAAAAAGCAGTTTCTCTTTCTTCTAGTCGTCTTTGTAGATTATTAATTTCTTTGCGGCGGCTTGATTCTTCTTTTTTAGCCTCTTCAATTATTTTTAGAGCCTTTTCCTGAGTTTCTAATTCGTATTTTTTTTGTTTAGTTTTAGCTTCATTTATTATTTTTTCAGCTTTATTTTCAGCTCCCTCTATTTTAGAGGCTGACATTTTTTTATAATACAAATAACCGCCGAAAAAACCAGCAATAGCTAAAGCTACGTAAATAGCATAATTCATATTTTTTATTTTGTTTTTGAGGTTAAAAAACGACAAAATTATACCAATTTATTTGGTACAATTTGAGAAATTAAACAAAAAATTCCTTTTTTATTGTTATTTTTTGAATATTTTAAGTTTTTATCAAAAGTAGTCATTATAATTATATCCCAAAAACAGGCTTTAATTTTAAATTATTTTTTATAATTATAGCTTATCATAAGATTTTTTCTTTGTAAAGATTATAAAAAGTTTTGTTTTTTGATTATTTATTGAATTTGTATTATAATAATAAGGTGATATTATAATTAATTTTTAAATAAATATGGAAAAAAATAAGAGATTTAGCTTTAAAAATATAGTTTTAATTATTTTTTTGGCAATAATAATTGTTTCCTTTTTAGTTTTAAAGGTTAAAGATTTTAAGGTTAGTAAAAAAATTGATTCCGGGTCTAATTATTTAACGCAATTGCCTTCCTCCGGTATTTTTGATCAAACTAATAAGGGTTTAGTTAAAAAATTTAATTCTTCTCAAGAATTGAGAGATTTTATTGTTGAAAAACAAAACAACCTAGAGATATCAAATTATAATAGGAATGGAGCAATGAAGCAATCCTTGGCTGTTGATGAGTCAATTAGCGAAATAGCCACTGGGCTGGGAAGTTCCGAGGATAGCTCGGTTGATTTTTCGGATACTAATATTCAAGTTGAAGGGGTTGACGAGGCTGATATTATTAAAACTGATGGAAAATATATTTATGCGGTGGTTGACAAGGATCTATATATTATAGAAGCTTATCCAGTTGAGGATGCTAAGTTGATTAAAAAAATAAGTTTTGAAGATTATTTGACAGACATTTATGTTAAAGATGAAAAGCTAGTAGTTTTTGGTAATATTTCCGATTTTGCTATTTTTGAAAAAATGATATCTAGTTCTAGAATTTGGCCTGGACCCTATAATAATCAAGTTTTTTTACAAGTTTTTGATATTTCTGAGGTAGAAAATCCTGTCAAAGAAAAAGATTTTAAAATCGAAGGAAATTATTTTAATTCTCGTTTAATTGGTGATCATCTTTATTTTATTGTTAATAATTATGGATTGTCTGCTGAGGCATTCCCTAGGGTTTTTTATCAGAACGAAGAATTAAGTTTTGATTGCCAAGAAGGAGCTAAATGTCTTAAGCCAGATATTTATTATTTTGATATTCCTTATGACAATTTTAATTTTTCTTCTATTTTTTCTATAGATTTATTTAATTTAGAAGAAGATTTTAAAAATAGTCATTATTTATTGCCCTCTGGTCAAAATATGTATGTTTCGCCTAATAATATCTATTTGTCTTATACTAAATATTTAAATGAATACGAAATAGAGTCAGAAGTTCTTTTGGATTTGATTTATTCTAACTTGAGCGAAAAAGATCGTCAAATAATTGAAGAAATAAAAAATGTTTCTGATAAAATATTAAATCCAGCAGAAAAAAAATATAAAATTAGAAATATATTAGATATTTATATTTCTTTATTAACTGTCCCGGAGCAAGAATCTTTAGAGGAGGAGATGGTTTTTGCCATTAAAGAAAGATATCCTAATTTAGAAAATGAAATTGAATCGACTGTCATATATAAACTTTCAGTATTTAATGGTGTAGTTGAGCCGATGGTAGAAGGGGCAGTACCGGGATCTTTGTTAAATCAATTTTCTATGGATGAATATAATAGTTATTTTCGAGTAGCAACTACTAAAAATGTTAATTGGTCTAAATATTCTAATTCTCAGGAATCATCTAATAATGTCTATATATTAGATGGAAATATGCAAATAATTGGTAGTTTAGAAAATATGGCTCCCGGAGAAAGAATATATTCAGTTAGATTTTTGGGTGATCGGGGGTATGTGGTAACCTTTGAGCAAATTGACCCTTTGTTTTCTTTAGATTTAAGTAACCCCTATAGTCCAATAATCTCGGGTGAATTAAAGATTCCAGGATTTTCTAATTATTTACATCCTTATGGAAATGATAAATTAATTGGCTTTGGTCGAGACACGGAAGTTGTAGATGATAGGGTTATTACTAAGGGTTTAAAATTGTCTTTATTTGATGTTTCTCAGGGAACTCCGATAGAACTAGATTCTTATATTATTGGAGATTCTGGTAGCGAATCAATTGCCCTATATGATCATCATGCTTTTCTTTTTTCAGGTAATAAAAATATTTTAGCCGTTCCAGTTGTTTTAAGGGATAATTCAAATAATGATTATTGGGGTCGAGTAACTTTTAATGGAGTTATAATCTTGGAAATTATTAACAATAAATTTCAATTGAAAGGAGAGATTACTCATTTAAAGGAAGATATTACTGACTTTGATAAATTTATGAACTATTCGGCTAAAAGATCTTTATATATTGAAGATAATTTTTATTCCTTTTCTAATAAATTAATAAAAATAAATAATTTAATTGATTTTTCAGATATTAAGTCAATTGAATTAAAATAAAAAAAATATAAATATGCCGATTATAAATTTCTCTAGAAAGAAAATATTTTTGTTTCACTTATTATTTTTTTTATTAATTATTTCCGCCTTTATTTGGTCTAAGTCTTTTTATTGGATATTAATTTCTTTTAATGTTTTGTTTTTATTTTATTTTTTTAGATTTAAAAAAATAATTTTAGAAAAAAAAGATTATTGGTTTTTTGTTTTGCCGGTTCTTTTTATTAATAGCTTAGTATTTTACCTGTCTTTATTGGTCTCTAGATTTTATATAATTTTATTTTTGATTGCCGGCCTATCTCTTAGTTTTTATTATTTTTGTGGTCTTAAAAAAAGATTTTCTAAAAAAAATTTATTTAGGACTGATAGCCTTTCTATCTGGTCAGATATCCTAGGTTTATTATTTTTGTTTTTATCTGCTTCATTTTTTTATGGCTTGACTTATTTTTTAAATATTAATAATTGGATAATATTTTTGGGTATTTTTTCTGTGCTATTGGTATCATCTTGGCAAAATATTTTTCTTGCCAGAGAGAATATTAGATCAACTATTTTTTTTGGTTCCTTGTTCTTGTTTTCAGTTTTGCCATTATCTTGGGCTCTGTTTTTTTTGCCCTTTAATTATAATATACTTGGATTATTGCTATCATTGTGTTATTATTTAGGACTAAGTTTAATAAAGTTTTATTTAACTAAAAGCCTGACTGAAAAAAAAATCAAATATAATTTAATTTTTATTATTTCGCTTCTAATCATTACATTATTGTTGGTTAAGTGGCGTTAAATATTATGAAAAAAATGAAAAAAAATAAAATTAATTTAGCTTTAAGTGTAATCATTGCTTCTCTTTTTCTTGGGTTGATTGGTGGGGGGCTGGCTTATATTTATTTTGATTCTTGGGGTGGTTCTGATTTAATAGATTTAAATCCAGAACTTGATTTAAATTCCCCGGAATATAATAATACTAGCTTGATAATTCAGGATCCTAAAAAAGTTTATATTAGTCAAGATTTAAAAATAGAAGAATCTCTTAATTATTTTAATGAAGCCGTGGTGGGAGTTTTTCCCGTGGTTAAAGATGGCTCGATGCTTTATGAAAATAGCTATATAGTTGGCGAAGAAAGTCTTTCTGGCTTAATAATTAGTAATGATGGTTGGGTGGTTGTTAATATTTTGGAAAATAATAGTTTTGATAAAAATATTTTAAAAAATAAAGATTCTTACGTTATTGTCTCTAAAAAAGGTAAAAAAATATATAACATAGATGAAGTTATTAGCTTTAGCGATAGGGGTTTATTATTTATAAAAATAAAGGATGTTAATAATTTACCAGCCAGAAGTTTTGTTAATGTGGCTGATTTGAGATCGGGACAAACAGTTTTGGCTTATAATTTTTTTGGCGAAATTATGGTAAATACAATTAATTTTATTGATTCTGGTGATAGTTTAAAATTTTCTAATAATTATAAAAATTATATTATTTTAAATAATAATCTGCCAGAAAATTTTAAGAATGGATATTTATTTAATTTGAGTGGAGATTTATTAGCCTTGATTGATGCTGACCTGGAAATCAGACCAATACATGATTTTAAATCAAGTATTTATGGGTTTTTGAAAAATAAAGAAATATCTGACATTAAATTTGGTCTTTATTATTTGGATTTAAAGAATGTTGTCAGCAATCAATTGCCCGTCAATGGAGCCTTGGTTTATAATAATGGCCTTAATCCCTTCGTTGTAGGGCAAATAGCCGAGTCTAGCGGCCTGCAAATTGGAGATGTTATCACTAAAATAAATAATTATGATATCAATAATCAGGCAAATTTTAACGATGTTTTAAATAATTTTGTTCCTGGTGATAAAATTAGTTTAATTGTTATTAGGAGCGGAGAGACTGTTGAGCTAAAAGTAGAGTTAAAATAATTTTTATTAATTAATTTTTTTATGAAACTTAAAAGTTTGACTGGAAATATTAAGGCTATAAAAAATAAAAAAGTTTTTTTACGAGTAGATTTTAATGTTCCTATTTCTGGTAATAAAATTAAAGAAGATTTTAAAATCAAGCAAAGTTTAGAAACAATAAATTTTTTATTAAAAAATAATTGTCAAATAATTTTAGCTAGTCATTTGGGACAGCCTAAAAATGGTTTTGAAGCTAGATACTCTTTATCTCCTATTGCTAAATATTTATCTAAAATTTTAAAGGAAAAAATATTTTTTTTAGATTTTAAAAATTTTTCTGATTTTAAAAATATTAGAGAAAAAATTAACAAAAATAAAGAAATTAAAATTTTTTTACTTGATAATTTAAGATTTTATCCTGGAGAGGAACGTGATTGCAAAAGACTGGGAAAGTCTTTAGCTTCTTTGGCGGATGTTTATATAAATGATGCTTTTGCCGTTTCTCATCGAGCTAATTCCTCAGTTTCTTCGATTAGATTAAAAAAACCCTCTTTTATGGGTTTTTTATTAGAGAAAGAGATTATTAATCTTAATAGAATTTTAAAGCCTAAAAAACCATTTGTGGTTATTATGGGAGGATCTAAAATCTCAACCAAAATTCCAATTATAAAAAAATTATATAATAAGTCTAATTTTATTTTGCTGGGAGGGGCTTTGGCAAATAATTTTTTCTTAGCTAAGGGTTTTAATATTGGGAAATCATTAATTGATAGCTCTGGTGATAAAATAATTAAAGAATTTTTAAATTCAAAAAAAATAATATTACCTATTGATGTTAAGGTATTATCAGGGGGTGTTAAAAATAAAAAAATTAGTAATAAAATTATCTCTGAAATTAGTGATAACGATATTATTTTAGATATTGGAGTCAAGACAATTGATTTATTTTCTCAATATATTAGCAAGGCTCAGACTATTGTATGGAATGGCCCGATGGGAAAGTTTGAGGATGTAGACTTTAAAAAGGGAACAATTGCTATTGCTGGAGATATTGCTATTAGGTCAAGGGGGCGAGCTTTTGGTGTGGCTGGCGGAGGAGAAACAGTGGAGGCTCTCAATTTATCAAAGAAAAAAAAATATATGGATTGGGTTTCAACCGGTGGTGGAGCTATGTTGTCATATTTATCTGGAGGAGAAATGCCTGGAATAAAATAAATTTTACATAATTATTAAAAAATTAAAAATATGATTAAAATTATTAAAATTAATGGAAGGGAAATATTAGATTCTCGCGGAAATCCTACCGTTGAGGCTAAGGTTTTTTTAGATAATGGAGTTTGGGCCAAAGCCTCTGTTCCATCAGGTGCTTCTACAGGTGTTCATGAGGCTCATGAATTAAGGGATGGAGATAAAAAAAGATATCATGGGTTGGGAGTTATAAAGGCAGTTAAAAATATTAATGGACCAATTGCTAAGACTTTAATTGGAGAGAATGTTTTAAATCAAAAAAAGATAGATAAGTTAATGGTTAAATTAGACGGAACTAAAAATAAAAAAAAAATAGGGGCTAATGCTATTTTAGCAGTTTCTTTGGCGGTAGCTAGGGCTGGGGCTTTGACTTCTAATAGAGAGCTTTATGAATATCTGTCTGAAACTTTTGATTTTCCTAAAAAATATAAATTACCAACCCCTTCTTTTAATGTTATAAATGGCGGAGCTCATGCTGATAATAATCTAGATTTTCAAGAATTTATGATTGTTCCCAATATTAAAATAACTAGTTTTTCTGAAAAGTTAAGAATGGGTTCAGAAATTTTTCATGAATTAGGGAAAATTTTAAAATCTAAAAAAATGAATACTGGAGTTGGAAATGAGGGCGGGTATGCTCCTGATGTTAGTTTTACTGCCGAAGCTTTAGATTTAATTATTTTAGCCGGAAAAAGAGTCGGTTATAATATTGGTAAAAACTTCTTTCTTGGAACCGATGTTGGTTCTTCGGAGTTATATGATATTAAAAAGAAAAAATATTGTTTTTCTCTGGATAATAAATGTTTAAATTATTTAGATTTAATAAAAATGTATCAAGATTGGTTTAAAAAATATAAGATATTTTTTATTGAAGATGGCTTGGCAGAAGATGATTGGAATGGTTGGAGGGAATTAACTAGAAAAATGGGTAAAAATGTCTTATTAATTGGTGATGATTTGTTTGTTACTAATAAGAATAGATTAAAAAAAGGAATCTCTCAGGAAATTGCCAATGCTATATTAATTAAACTTAATCAAGTTGGAACTCTTTCAGAAACAATGGAAACTATTAAGATAGCTCAAAAAAATAATTACAAAATAATGATTTCTCATCGTAGTGGAGAGACCAGTGATGATTTTATTGCCGATTTATCTGTAGCTGTCTCAGCTGATTTTATTAAATCAGGCTCCTTGTCTAGGAGTGAAAGATTGGTAAAATATAATAGATTATTAGAGATTGAAGAAGGTTTGAGAAAATAATTATGAAAAAAATTGATATAAAAAATAAATTAGTGGTTTTTTTGACTATTGACGGCTGGGGTATTTCTTTGAATACTGAAAATAATGCTATCAGGAAAGCCAATATCAGTGGTTTTAAAAATTTAGTAGCAAATTTTCCAGCTACTGTGATTGAGGTTCCCGATCTATCTTTAAGTGATACTTATAAGTCATTTGGTTTGGGTCTGGATGTTGAGGCTTGCGGTGATTGCAAAAAATTTGTTTCTGTTTCTAAGGTTATATCACAATTTGATTTAAATCAATTAAAGATTTCAGCTAGCTGTGACTTTCCTTTAATTTCAACCTTTTTTAATAATTCTTTAGATAGATACCCAAATGAAGATTGGGTTATTATAGACAAAAAAAAGAATTCTTTGTTGTCATTTTTTGGAAAAGATTTTTTAGTAGATGAATTAATTAGAAATATAAAAAAAAATAAATATAATTTTATATTTTCTTGTCTTTCAGAAATTGGCTCAGAGGTTTTAAATGGTAATTTTTTATCAACTATTTCAGCAATAGAAAATATTTCTGAATCTTTAGAAAAAATATCTAAAGCAGTTTTAGAAATGGATGGCGTTTTAGTAGTAACCAGTGCTTATGGCGGAGCAGAAGATGTTTATAATATCGGTACTGGCTTGGCTAACAAAAAAAGAACAAAAAATCATGTTCCCTTTTTAATTATTGGTCAAAGTTTTGAAGGTAAGACTATTGGATTGAAAGAAGCTCCTAATAATGATTTGAGTTTACTTAATCCCCAAGGTAATTACACGAGTATTGCTCCTACAATTTTAAAAATTTTAAATTTGCCAAGAACTTCCTCAATGGGTGATAATGGTTTTGTTTAGAGATTGTTTAAAATAATAAATATAATTATTCCTATAGCAATTCCTAATAAGCATCCGGCTATAACCTCTATTTTTGTATGCCCAATTCTTTCTTTGAGAATTGGGTATTTTTCATCTAAAAATTGATCTTCTTTTAGATCTTTTATCAAAACATTAACTATAGCTCCTTGTTGTCCTAGGTATTGTCTTAGTTTTAGGGCATCGTTTATTACTATAACGGTAAAAGCTAAGGTTAGAGCAAATATTGGTGAAGTAATTCCTTGAGTTAGACCTATTATTGTTGCCAGTGAAGATACAAAAGCACTATGACCGGAGGGCATTCCAGCATAAGAAAATTTTATTAAATCAATTAATTTCATCTTGTTGCGACGACTTAGCATAATTTTTATAATTTGAGCAGTCGCTGCGGAAAAAAATGGTGTTAAGATGATAAGGTATAAATTCATTTTTTTATTTTAATTTTTATAGATTATATATCTAAATTGGATACATTTTTAGCATGAGTTTGAATAAAATGTTTTCTCTTGGAAACATCTTCTCCCATTAACATATCAAAAATAATGTCAGCCTTAGCAGCATCTTCAATGGTAACCTGTTTAACAATTCTAGATTTTGGATTCATAGTTGTTTCCCAAAGTTGACCAGGGTTCATCTCTCCTAAACCCTTATATCTTTGAATAAATAATTTATTGGTTTTTTTATTTTTATCCTTTTTTTCTTCTTCCAGCTTATCACTATCTTCGCTTATTTCATTTTCATCTTCTTTGTTGGTTTCTTCAATTTCTCCACCAAAATCTTTAATGATATTAATTTTTTCATTTTCGGTGTAAGCATATTTTACAGCTGATCCTTTTTTAATTTGATAAAGAGGTGGTTGGGCAATATAAATATGACCACCAGTTATTAAGGGATTAAAATAGCGGAAGAATAAAGTTAGAAGCAGGGTTCTAATATGAGCCCCATCAACATCGGCATCGGTCATGATTATGATTCTATTATATCTTATTTTACTTATATCAATTTGATCTCCAATATTTGTTCCCAGGGCGATAACTAGGTTTTTTATTTCGTTATTAACTAGCATTTTGTCAAGACGAGCTCTCTCTACATTTAATATTTTTCCTCTTAAAGGCAGAATGGCTTGAAAACGACGATCTCGTCCTTGTTTTGCGCTACCTCCGGCAGAATCTCCCTCTACAATATATAATTCACATTCTTCGGCCTTATTACTAGAGCAATCAGATAATTTTCCTGGTAAAGTCATGCCTTCTAGAGCCCCTTTTCTTAGTATACTAGCCCTAGCAGTTCGAGCAGCTAGCCTAGCTTGAGCTGATAAGACACATTTTCCAATAATACTTTCAGCTTCTTTGGGGTTCTCCTCTAAAAAAACTCCAAAAGATTCTCCAAATATTTGCTCAACATAAGTTTTTATTTCAGCATTACCTAGTTTTCCCTTAGTTTGTCCTTCAAATTGAGGGTTGGGTAATTTAACACTAACAATAGCGGTTAATCCTTCTCGAACATCATCTCCAGTTAAGTTTTCATCCTTTTCTTTTAAGATATTTTTGTTTCGAGCATAAGAATTTAAGGTTCTAGTTAGAGCTGTTTTGAAGCCTATTAAGTGAGTTCCTCCGTCTGGATTATAAATATTATTAGCGAAGGGCAGGGTGGTTTCATTATATTCATCATTGTATTGCAGAGCCACTTCAATTTTGCAGTCATTTATTTCTTTTTCAATATAAAAAACTGTATCGTGTTTAGTGTTTTTTTGTCGATGAAGTGATTTAATATAGGATTTAATTCCTCCTTCAAAATAGAAGCGATATTTTTTGGGGGAATGGTTATCTCTTTCATCTTTAACAATCATGGTTATTCCCTTGGTTAAATAAGATTGTTGACGAAGACGATCTAGAATTTTTTCCCAACTAAATTCAGTCTCAGTAAAAATAGTAGCATCTGGTTTAAAAATGATAGTAGTTCCAGTTTTTTTAGTTTTTCCGATTGATTTAATATTTTTTAAAGGCTTTCCAATTTTGTATTCTTGTTCCCAGATTTGCCCATCACGATGTATTTCAGCTCTCAAATATTCACTTAAGGCATTTACTACTGAAACTCCCACACCATGAAGACCACCAGAAACCTTATATCCTCCACCACCAAATTTTCCTCCGGCATGTAACTTAGTTAAAACGGTTTCTAGAGCAGATAATCCAGTAACTTTATGTTTTTCTACCGGAATTCCTCGACCATTATCTTCAACCTTAACTAAACCGTCCTTTAAAAGGGTAACACTTACCTCGTCAGCATAACCGGCCATAGCCTCATCAACACAATTATCAACGACTTCCCAGATTAAATGATGAAGCCCCGTAGATGAGGTTGAGCCAATATACATCCCAGGTCTTTTTCTGACTGGGTCAAGTCCTTCTAGGACGGTGATGGCATCAGCCCCGTAATCATTGTTTTTTTTAATTTTTTCAGACATATTTCTTTATTTTAAATAATTTATAACAAATAAAAAATGATAGTTTTGGTGTCTCTATCTTTAAGTATTATAACAAAATAATAATTACAAGTCAAAGCGTTTTTTCGATATTTATCTCTTTTTTGAGGGTTTACTCAATAGCTTAATTGTAGTATAATTTAGGCATAATTAATTAAATTTTTTATTTATGTCTAAAATATTAGTAACTGGGGGAGCTGGTTTTATTGGCTCTAATCTAGTTGATAAATTAATTAGCTTAGATCATCAGGTTGTTATAATTGATAATTTATTTAGCGGTAAAAAGGATTATTTAAATAAATTAGCCACTTTTTATCAGGTTGATATTAATAATAAAGAAAAGGTTTCTGAAATTTTTAATCAAGAAAAATTTGATTATGTTTATCATTTGGCCGCTCAAATTGATGTAAGAAAGTCAGTGGAGGATATGGCTTTTGATAATCAAGTTAATATTTTAGGGGCTTTAAATATTTTAGAGAATTGTTATAAAAATAAGGTTAAAAAAATAATTTTTGCTTCTTCGGGGGGGGCAGCCTATGGTTTTCCTGAAGAAATTCCAACTCCAGAAAGTTCTCCCACTAATCCAGTTTCGCCTTATGGTATAAATAAACTTTGTTTTGAGAAATATTTAAATTATTATTATAAGGTTTTTGGTCAAAAATATTCTATTTGTCGCTTAGCTAATGTGTATGGGCCCCGTCAATATAAAGGGGGGGAGGCTGGCGTCATCGCTATTTTTATAAATAATGCTGTAGAGAATAAAACTAGTTATGTTTATGGAGATGGACTTCAAACTAGGGATTTTGTTTATGTTGACGATGTCGTTGATGCCTTTGTGGCAAACTTAGATGAAGATATTGTTGGAATATTTAATATTGGAACCGGAATAGAAAAAACTTTATTGGATATTATCTCGGCTATTGAAAAATCTATCGGTGATAAAGTAAAAGTTGAATTTCAAGAAGCTAAACTTGGAGAGGAGCGGCGTAGTTGTTTAAAAACAGATTTAGCTAAAGGGGTTTTAAATTGGAAGGCTCGGGTTGATTTAGAGGAGGGAATTAAAAGAACTTTAAATTGGTCAAAGAATCAATTAAAATTAAATTAATTTAATTAATATGAAAGATATCTCAAAGAAAATAATAATTGGAAATTGGAAAATGAATTTAGATTTTAAATCTTCAATTTCTTTGACTAAAAAAATTTCTCAAAATTTTTCTAAAATAAAAACTAGTCATGAAGTTGTAGTTTTGCCAGACTTCCTATCCTTGTCAGGGGTTTCTAAAAACTTAAATAAAAAAATATTTTATGGCTCCCAAGATGTTTCTCCTTTTTCTAGAGGGGCCTATACTGGAGAGGTTTCTCTAGAGGCTTTATCGCAAATTGGTTGTAAATTTGTTTTAATAGGACATAGTGAAAGGCGTCAATATTTTTCTGATGATGATATTATTAGCTATAAAATGAAAAATGTTTTAGAAAATAGTAAAATAACACCAATTTTGTGTGTGGGAGAAACTTGGGATCAAAAAAAATCCAACCAGACCTTAAAAGTAATTAATCAACAAATTAAAGCAGCCTTGGCTAAAATAAAAACCTTGAAGAATAAAAAAATAATTATTGCCTATGAACCAGTTTGGGCAATTGGTTCTGGAAAAATTGTTTCAGTTGAGGAGGCTGTTTTAGTTCATCAAGAAATAAAAAAAATTATTAATAAAATGTTTAAAGATAAATTACCTTTAGAGTTGCGGGTTATTTATGGCGGGAGTGTTAATTTGAATAATTTTATAGAATTTAAAAACCAACCTGATATTTCTGGATTTTTAATCGGAGGAGCTAGTTTAAAAGCCTCAGACTTTGTTAAAATAATAAATAAATTTTAATTTTATGTATAATATTTGGCCTTTATTAATAATATCAATTGCTTTTTTAATTATTATTTTTATAGTTTTGCGTCGCTTTCCAGCCCTAGCTGTTTTAGATGTAGAAAATATCCCTGAAGAAAAAGAGCAACAAACTAAGGAAAAAATTATTAAACAGAGGATGAAGAGAAAATTATCTTTTTTAGAAAAAATTTTTAATAATATTTCTATTTTTTTAAATAATATTTTTAATAAATTGTCTGAAAAATTAAAATTTTTACAGGAAGAAAAAAAACAAAAAAAAGAAATTAATGTTTTGTCAGAGGTTGACTCAGAGGAAAAAATAAAAATATTATTTTCTCAAGTGGAAGAATTAATAAAAAAAGAAGACTGGGATGAGGCTGAAAAAAAATTGATTGAGATTATCAGTGTTGATGATAAAAATTTTTTAGCTTTTTGGCGGTTGGGAGAGGTTTATTATTCAAAAAATAAATATCAAGAAGCTAAGCAAACTTTATTATATACTTTAAAATTAAGTGAAGTGATTATTGATTCCTCTTCCAATAATGATATTGCTAATTTAAATTATTCTTTAGCCCTAATTAATCAAGAGCTAGATGACCTTGATGGTGCTATATTTCATTTAAAAAAGTCCTTAGAGATAGATCGCAATAATCCTCGCTATCTTGATTTAATGTTAAATTTATGTATAATTAAAAAAGATAAATTTAAAGCAGAGGATTTTTTAAATAGGATTAAAGATGTTAATCCGGAAAATAATAATATTTCTGATTGGGAGAACAAGATAGAAAATCTTTAGTTTCTGTTTTAGCCGTCTTAGCTCAGTTGGTAGAGCGTTTCCATGGTAAGGAAAAGGTCTCGGGTTCAAGTCCCGAAGACGGCTCAGTTCTTAAAAATTATATATTATGAATAGTAGAAAAGATTGTAGTAAAAACAATGGTAAAACAGAAAAGAAAATGAATAATAATGAAAATATTAGAAAAAGAGGTCGTCGGAGAAATCAGGCCCTAACTATTCATCATATTACTCCTCGAAGTCGAGGTGGTTCTGATGATAAAAGTAATAAAACAAAAATAATGGAGTTATATCATGATAAGTATCATGATTTATTTCAGAACATGACTCCTATAGAAATTCTTATTTTCTTAGAAACATATTTTTGGGGAAATCAAAAAGAGTTCATTAACGAATATTCTTTTAATCGCCAAAAGTTTTTATCAGAGAATGGCTTTTCGGAAGATTAAATTTTTAAACCGCTAATAATGCGGTTTTTTTATATCTATTGACTTTTTTAGCTAAATATGATATAGTTTTGTTGTGGCTAGTCCGTGTGGGGCCAGCTTAGAACTTTAAAAATAAAATAGTAATAATTTAAATATAGGGAGGAATAAAAATGGAAAAATTTATAGGAAAACGTCAATGGACTGCATTTTTCTTGTCTTTGGCAGGAGTTTTGTTATTATCGGTCTTGATATTAGCTCTGGTTGGAATGAATTTCTTTTGGACGATGATTGTACCAACAATTATTGCCCTGGTTATATCCACTTTGGCTTTATTAAAGGGTTATCGTTTTTTTGCGAATAATCCCAGAGCCCTTAATATTAAGGGTCAAAGTTATGTATCGGTGCCTCATAATCATGTGGCGGTTGTTTTAGAAAACGGAAGATATCATGGTTTTTTAGAACCAGGATATTATTTCGTATTTCCTTTTTTTGGGTTTATCACTTTTAGCGAGACAGTCTTTCTTGGAACTATTGAGGAAGAGGTTTTTGATGAAGGTAATAAAATTGAGTTTAAAGAAGGAGTTTCGGCTTCAGTTAAAGTTGTTTATAATTTTAAAGTTGCGAATGTTGAAAAATATGTTTTTCAGGAATCAGCCGATGAAACTGTTCGCAATATTATCGCCTCTTTAATTAGAACAGCTTTAGGAGATTTAACGATTCGACAAGCTCGAGAGGGAAAATATAACGCTTCGGGGGCTTTTACAGAAGATTTCTTTACTCATATTAAAAATGAGGATCCTGAAAAGTTTGATCAAATTTTATCAGCCTATGGTTTAGAGATTATAGCCATAAACTTAGTTGATATTGAACTAAGCGATGAGGAAATCATTTTAAATCGTAAGAAGCATGAGGCTAAGGTAGCTAAGGATATTGCTGTTGACAAAGCCGAGGAAATGGAAATTTTGGCAATAGCCGAAGCTAAGGTTTTGGAATTGCGGGGAGGAGGACTTCAAAAACAAGTTCAACTTCTAGCTGCAGCTGGTTGTTCTCCTGATACCATTTTAGCTTATTTAGCTGAAACCAAAAAATGGGAGTCCATGAAGGATACCGACAAAACTTTTATCATTGATAATGGAAAGTCAGTAGCTGGAATGTTAGCAGCTCTTAAGGGAGTAGAAGGAAATGTCTAAAATAAAAAAAACAAAAAAAAAGATGAGTGCAAAAACATCAGGAAAAACTTCGGGTATAGCTCAAGTGGCGAAGCCTGATTTGGAAAATAAAGAAAAAAGAAAAATCAAAATTCAAGAATCGTCGGCTTTAAAGACGGTTCTAGGATTTTTTGCCGCCTTTGCAATTGGTGGCGTAGTAATTGTTCTTTTCCTTATATTATTATCGGTTTTTGATTTCTCTAGATATTTCGAGCTGGACTTTTGGATTAAAGCTATTATTAGTTTGATAATGGCCGCTTTAGTCTTAAAGGTTGCCAATATTATCAATCCTCAGGAAACAAATGTTTCTAAGGCTGTTCCTTATGCCTTATTAACTTTATTTTTCTGTATAGTGATTTGGCATTATGGCTTACGTGATAGACCAGTCTCGGAAAGAAGGGAGATAGATAAAATTGAATATTCTTCTGAGTATAGTCATGAGTTTCTTCTGGACAAAGGAGAGACTAGCCCCTGGGTAAAATTTCCGGTGGGTTATAACATGCATACTTCAGGGAACGTCGGAAATTATAAGATTATTTATGATAATGGCACAATTTGTGAGGTTATTGTAGGTCAAGAAAATAATTTTCCGGATGTAAAAGGAAAAATTCAAAAAGTTTGCTTTCAATCTGATGAAGACGGGCAGACTATTAAAGTTAATTTTAGAAAGATGTAATCTTATTCTAAATATTGACCTCAGGGGGAGCCAAAGAGCTCCCTTTTTTATTTGCTCTTTTTTAGAAATGATGATATTATTTATATAGATAATTTTTTATAAATATAAAAATATGTTTAATAATTTTAAAAATAAAGTTGGTTTAGTTTTTTTGATGTTTTTTACTGTTGTTTCGTTTTCCTTTTTATTGCCTAATTTTGTACAGGCTCAAGGAGCAACCTCAACTACCTCCAACTCAGGGGTAAATAATACTTCTACCACATCTAATTCTGGCAGTGGTTCTTCAGTAGTTTCTTTGTCAAATCCTTTAGGAACAGCTAGTATTCCAGGCATAATCGGAAAGGTGATAAGTGCTGCCTTGGGAATAGTAGGATCTTTAGCCTTAATAATGTTTATTTATGGAGGTATAACCTGGATGACTGCTGCCGGAAATGAACAAAACGTTACTAAAGGAAAAAATATTATAATTTGGGCCACCCTAGGATTAGTGATTATATTTTCATCTTATGCTATCGTAAGATTTGTTTTGCAGGCTATTGGAGTTTAATTATTTTTTAGTTTAATATTGTTTATTGACATTATTTTTTTTTCTTGTAAAATAGATAAAGTTATTGTTAGATAATTGGGTCGATACCAAAGCGGTCAACTGGGGCAGACTGTAAATCTGCTGGCTTTCGCCTTCGCAAGTTCGAATCTTGCTCGGCCCACACTTTTATGCTTATAAATCCTGATAAAATTGGACGAAGCTTTCTAAAAATATTTTTAGTATTATTTTTAATACTAGGATTGGTTGGTTTTTTATTATACATATTATAATTTATGCCAGAATTACCAGAGGTAGAAACAATTAGAAACGGTTTGCGCCGTTTTGTTTTAAATAAAGAAATTAAAGAGTTAAAGATTTTTGATAAAAAGTTAACTCCTTTTTTGCTTGGCTATAAAAAATTAAAAAACGATAAAATTTTAGAAATTGATCGAATTGGAAAACTTCTAATTTTTAAATTTAAAAAAAGTCCTTTATTTTTATTAGTGCATCTAAAAATGACTGGTCAATTAGTTTATTTACCTAATAATTCTAAAAAATTAATGGTTGGTGGGCATTCTAATTCTGGTCAAGAAAAAGATCGGGAGAATTTTAAACATCTTCGTTTTCAAATTAATTTTTTAAAGGGGGATGTCTTGTTTTTAAATGATACTCGGCGCTTTGCTTATGTTAAATTAGTAAACAAGATAGAGCTAAATACAATTAAAGGAAAATTTGGCTTAGAGCCTTTGGAGAAAATAAAATATTCAGATTTTTTAAAATTATTAGAAGGCCGAGCCAATAAAAATATTAAAGCTTTTTTATTAGATCAATCTTTGGTTTCTGGTATTGGAAATATTTATGCTGATGAGATTTTATTTGCTGCTGGTGTTTTGCCCCAAAGAAAGGTTTTTAGTCTCAAGGAGTCAGAAAAAAAATTAATTTTTTCTAATATCTCTAGAATCTTAAAATTGGCGGTTAAAAAAAGAGGAACTACTTTTAGTAATTATATTGACGCTGAGGGGCAAACTGGTGAATTCGTTAAATTGTTAAAGGTTTATGGTCGGGATGGCCAAAAATGTCAAAAATGTCAGAATTTAATATTAAAAGATAGGGTGGCTGGCCGAGGGACTCATTATTGTCCAAGATGTCAGAAATAATTTGATTTGACTTTTAAGGTTTATTTGTTATAATACCTTATATTGTTAATAATATTAATAAAATAAAAAATATGTCACAAGATAATTTGATTAAATTAGAATGCACTGAATGTAAAAGAATTACTCATAATTCTCATAAAAACAAAAAAACCTTAAAAGCAGTTCGACTAGAATTAAGTAAGTTTTGTAAGTTTTGTAAAAAAAACACACTTCATAAAGAAACTAAATAATATTTATAATGAAAGATAATACTTTCTCCAAATATTTTTTAATATTTTTAGTAATTTTAGCCTCAGCGGCCTGTCTTTTTTTATTCAGGCCATTTTTAATTGAAATAGTTATAGCAGCAGTTTTAACCTCTGTTTTTTACTCTCTTTTTTTAAGGCTTAGTAAGGTTTTAAAAGGACGACGTAAAATTTCAGCTTTAATTATGTGCTTGTCTTTATTATTGATTATTATTATTCCTGTTTCTGGAATTATTATTTTTTTTAGTAAAAAGGCTCCAGTAGCCTATTCCGAAACTGTTATTTTTTTAAATCAAATTAATGGAGGTAAGGAAATTTTTAATGGCGAATTATTTAAGAAAATTGATTTTATAGACTGGGAGAATAATGAGGTCAAAGATTTTGTTTTGTCTGTTACTAAAAATTTAAGTGATTGGATAGCTAAAGGGGCTACCTTTGTTGTTAAAGGGACAACTAGTTTTTTAGTGTCTTTGGTTTTGATTTTGTTAGCGATGTTTTTCTTTTTTATTGACGGAGAGAGGATGTTAAATAAATTAAAAATTTGGTCTCCACTTCCCAATAAGTATGATATAGAGATTTTTAATAAGTTTAGAGAAATTGGCTATACCGCTATAGTTTCTACTTTTGTTACTGCTGGAATTCAAGGTTTGGTGGGCGCTATTGGTTTTTTAATAGCTGGAGTACCAGCTTTTTATCCGGGTTTATTTATAGCGATATTTTCTTTAATTCCGTATATTGGTTCGATGTTGGTATATATTCCTATTGGATTATTTCTTATTTTTTCTGGCCAAATTTTTCAAGGAGTTTTTATAATTTCTTGGGGAGCTTTAATAATTGGCAATACTGATAATTTAATTAGAGCCTATATTCTTCATAGTCGAGCTAAGATTAGCCCTATTTTTTTAATATTTTCTTTAACCGGGGGTTTAATCTTGTTTGGATTTTGGGGATTAATATTAGGTCCATTAATTTTATCACTAGTAATTACTATTTTTCATATTTATGAGTTAGAGTATGATGAAGAATTGGAAAAATAATTTTTAAATACTTATAATTAATTTTAATATTATGTTAGGAGAAAAAACAAAAAAAAATTTAGAAGAAGCTTTTGCTGGCGAATCTATGGCTAGAAATAAGTATGATTATTTTGCTAGTGCTTTTCGTAAGGCCGGTTATGTGCAAATTGCTAATATCTTTGAAGAGACTGCTCGTAACGAAAAGGAACATGCTAAATTATGGGCTAAGCAATTAGGCTATATCCATGAAAATATGGAAGATAACTTAAAAGCAGCTATTGAGGGAGAAAATTATGAGCATTCCTCTATGTATCCTCGGATGGAAAAAGAAGCCTTAGAAGAGGGGCATGAAGATATCGCTAAATTATTTCATGAAGTAGCTGAAGTAGAGGAGGCTCATGAGGCTCGTTATCAAAAATTATTAGAGAATATGGAAAAAGGGATGGTATTTAAAAGAGAGGAAGTTAGGCGTTGGAAATGTAATAATTGTGGATATATTCATGAGGGCGAAGGAGCTCCTGATAAATGTCCAGCCTGCGCTCATCCTCAAGCTCATTTTGAAATTTTTGTAGAGACTTATTAATTAATTTTAAAAATATGGCAAGTAGAATAGGAAAAATTTATGTTTGTGAAATTTGTGGCAATGAAGTTGAGTTTGTGAAGGATAGTGGGGCTCCAATTATTTGTTGTGGTGAGCCAATGAAGGATAAGGAAACAAAAGTTGAATAAAATATTTGAGATAGTATAAAGAAAGACCGCTATAGCGGTTCTTTTTTTGTATTTAAGTTATTTTTATCTTGTTTTTGCTATAGTTTTAATATGAAGCAAAAAATAAAGAAACAAGCTAAAATATTAAGAAAGAAGGGTTATTTTTTTCGAGAAATTAGTGAAACTTTTAATATCTCCAAAAGCACAGCTTCTTTGTGGTGTCGAGATGAATTTTTAAATAATAAAGCAAAGGAGAGAATAAAAAAATTAGGTGATATTGGAAGAAAAAAGGGAAAGGATAGTGCTAGAAAAAATAGAGCTAGAGAATTAGAGTTAATTGATAAAAATTGTTCGGTTTTAAGAAATAAAAGATATGGTGTTAATGATTATAAGTTATTCTTAGCTTTACTTTATTGGGGTGAGGGTGGTAAAACTAATAATTATTTTAGATTTATAAATTCTGATCCAAAAATGATAAAACTATTTTTAGATTTATTAAGAGAATCTTTTATTATCAATGAAAATAAGTTTAGAGTTTGGATTCATCTACATGAGTATCATGATAAAAAAGAAATGATAAATTTTTGGTCCAATATTACTGGTATTGAAAAAAATAAGTTTTCTGTATATAATAAACCACATACTGGTATTAATAAGAAACCTGGATATAAGGGATGTGTATCTGTTAGATATGGGGATAGTAAAATATTTAAAGAGGTTTTTATTATTATTGATAGATTTATAGAATATATTAATAATGCGGGATTGGTGTAGTGGTAACATGTTTGGCTCCAAACCAAACGCCGTGGGTTCGATTCCTACATCCCGTGCGTGGACATTTCTGTGTAAAATGACCCGAAAACCGAGCATTTTAGGGTTCGATTCCTAGATAGGTGCTAACACCTTTATGGGAATAGAAAATTAGCCAAAT
>CAZMNE010000002.1:0-51746 GCA_964567645.1 uncultured Gammaproteobacteria bacterium | reverse complement strand
AGAACCCGAGAGCTTCGCTTCAAACGCACACACCAGCTGACGCTGGTGGTTTTTAGGCTAATAATTAACCTAATTTTAACCTCTTTGTGAAAGTGCTATAACAAAAAAGCATATCATTTAGATATGCTTTTGCCAAGCTGGGTGACCTACATTCAAGCTATTGATTAAAAGACATAATTACTTTTGACAATAATAAGTTCTGCTTTCAGCCCTAGGACCACAATAAGTGTCTTCTTTAATACTTAAAACCTTGAAGCCATTATCCTCTAAAAATTTTCTCATATCATTTTCTGAAATGAAACTCATTTTAATAGGATACAAACCTAATTGTTGATATAAAAATTTTTCCGAAAAACCAATCTTATTTAAAAGATTGTACAAACGCCTAATTGGCTGCAAACGAAAAGTCCACGGAATTTTACTAGGCAATTGAAAAACTAACCCTCCACTCGGCTTTAGAATCCTTTTAAATTCTAAAATATATTTTTTAATAAAATCTTTATCAGGTAAATGTTGCAAAACAATCCCCGAATAGATAAAGTCAAATTTATCATTATTAAATATTTCTAAATTATCATTATTCAAGAAGAATTCTACCGCCAGACCTTTATTAATATCTCGAGCCTTTTTTATCATCGCCTCAGAAATATCTGTTCCATTATATTTATCAAAATGTTTTAACCAATGTCTAGCTAAGCGTCCTACCCCGCAACCAAAATCTAATATTTCTCCTCGATTAATTCCGATACCCAAAGATTTCATCTGAGAAAAAACATTTTCTACCTCAGCCTCTCCGGTTTTAATAAACTCATCTAAATTCCAATTATTAAATCTCTTACTATCATCAGATAATACTGCCCAAAAAGGATCTGACTCTCCCAGGGCTTCCCAATTTTTTTTATGATTTTCAATTTTATTCATATAAAAAGAATTATTTTTTAAAATAAAATATTTTTATTTTTCCATTATTAATATCATAAGTCTCATCAGATATTATTTTCAATTCCTGAACAATTCTATCAAATCCCCACCAATAATCATTTACCACCAAATAGACACTATCAGCTCCCAACTCCTTAATTAAATCCATCATCAAATCCCTATTAGGATTTTCAATCATTTTTAAATAATAATCATAAGGTAGTCCTCCGGTTTGGACTGAATAATAAAACCATTCGCCATAATATCTTTTAAAGCCATATTCTTTAATAGCGCTAGCCCCCACCTGTTGATTAGCTAAAACAATATAATTATCATTTTCTTTATTCTCTTCAATAAATCTCACTGCTATAAAATCATCTTGAGACACCGAAAAAGATCTAGAATTAAAATAATTGTCTTTACGAGGATAATTTAGATACAAAGAAGATAATAATAGACCAGAAAGAAAAAACAGAATAATAATTTTAAAAAATATTTTTTCTTCCTTTATTTTCCTAATCAAACAAATAAATATTTCATAAAAAATTGGTATTAAAAATAGAAATGATATAATTAATATCCTATTAGCATAACTACCCTTATCAATCTGACTTAAAAAAGGAAAATCAACAAATAAACTTAGAAAATAAGAAAACAATAAGGCGCTAGAATTAAAATAAAAAATCTTCAAGTCCTGACGATTATATTTGATCACAAAAAATGTTGCCAGCAAAAACAATAATGATAGCCAGATATTCTTATTCAAACCAAAAAAATAAATAAAATTTAAAAAAATATTTTCTTGTCCTAAAAACTTTGGCACCCAATTAGAAATATTAAAAGACATCGAAGTTAGTCGGCCGCCAGAAAATATTAATAATAATGGTAAAATAATTATTTGAGAAAAATAAGAAAAATATTTTAAAAATTTAACAAGAAACAAAGGTAATCTTATCTTTACATTAATACCATTAACAACGAGGCTATTAAGCCAGAAAATAAAAATAAAAATAATTGCTGGAACTCCAGCTAAGGGATGAATAAAAAATATTGTCAAAGCTAGGGAAAATAAAAATAAAAAATTATGCTGATTATTAACAAAATATTTATTAAAAGAAAACAATAATAAAATTAACAAGAACAAAAAAGCTAAATTTTGTGGAACAGTGTAGGTAAAAATAGAAAATGGTAAAATTAAAAATAACAATAATGGCCAAATCATTTTATTAAAACCTCTGTTTTTAAAATTAAAAATAAAGGTGATTGGTATTAACAAGGCTGACAATATCGGAACCAATAATTTATCTAACGACTCCAAAGAAAAAGGCCAAATTTTTAAAATAAGAAATTCTAAAACATATTGCCCAATATAATAGATAGTTTTAGGTTCAATTAAGCCGGAACTAATAATTTCCTTAAGAGCACTTTGATGAAGTAATTGATCGTAGCCAAAGGCAATTTTGTAAACAAAAAAAGAAATAGAAAAAAATAAGAAATATAATAAAATTATAAAAAAATAAGAACTTCGGCTTTTTAGATAAAAATTTATAAACAATAACACTAATAAACCAAATAATAAAAGCCAAAAATTAGCAGAAATAAAACTCCAGGGAGAATTAATGGCCAAAAAACTACCAGAGGAGGCTAATATCTTAAATAAAAAATAAAATAAAGCTAAAATTGAAATAGTTAATAATGTTTTAACAAAGACCCATAATTTATTATTATAATCATCAGAAAATACTGCTAATACTGATTTTTCTTGCTGACCTTTACAGGAAATGGTAAAATAAACAAATAGGCTAGTTAATCCTAATGCCCCCAACAAAGAAAAAATTACCACTAAATTATTGAGCCTATAAAAATAATAAAAAATTGAAGAAATATTAATCGCTAAAGATAAAAACAATAACAAAACGACTAGAATATTTTTCCTCATATAAGACCAAATTTTTTTAAAATTAATGATATCCATACCCATATAATATAGCAAAAAATTAAAATATATGAAAATTGCTCAAATTGTTTGTGTCTATCCGCCCTATCCCGGAGGAATTGGCACTTCAGCTCAAAAAATTCAAAAAACGCTATCTAACGAACATGAGAGTTTTGTTTTTACAACCAAAACTAAAAACAATAGCTCAGAAGATGACAAAAAAAACAATATTATTAGGCTAAAGCCATTATTAAAATTAGGTCATGGAGCAATTCTATTCTCTCTTTTAAAAAATTTAAAAAAAATTGATACTATTTATTTCCATTATCCCTTTTTTGGGACGGCTTTAATAATTTGGCTATTTAAAATATTTAATCCTCAAAAAAAATTAATAATCCATTATCATATGGATGTCAAGCACAAAAACATTTTATTCAAAATTTTAAGCTGGCCGGAAGAAATAATAAAAAAATCATTATTTAAAAAAGCTGATTACATAGTCAGCGCTTCGCTTGACTATATTCAAAATAGTCAAATAAAAAAAATTTATAGAAAATATTCAAATAAATTTAAAGAAATTCCCTTTTCTATTGATACCAAGGAATTCAAACCCTTAGAAAATATTCAAAAAGAAAATATTGTCCTATTTGTTGGTGGACTAGATAAGGCTCATTATTTTAAAGGAGTCGATATTTTAATAAGAGCAATCAGCCAGATAAAAAATACAAATTGGAAATTAAAAATAATTGGCCAAGGAGAGTTACAAAAAGATCTTATCAATTTAACCAATAATTTAAAAATAAATAATAAGACTGAATTTATTGGAAAAATAAGTAAGGAAGAATTAATAAAAAACTATCAAACCGCTAAAGTATTAGTATTGCCCTCCATTAATAGCAACGAAGCTTTTGGAATAGTTCTCATAGAGGCGATGTCCTGCGGAACTCCAGTTATTGCTTCAAACTTACCAGGAGTCAGGACTGTTTTTGAAAATCAAAAATCGGGACTTTTAATAGAGCCAAAAAATATTGAAGATTTAAGGAATAAAATAGAGCTAATACTAGAAGATGAAAATAATTATCAAAATATGAGTCAAGAAGCTTACAAATTAGCCCTAGAAAAATACTCCGAGGAAGTAATTAATATAAAAATATTAGAATTATTCCAATAAAAACTATGAAGATAGCCATAATTAACAATCTATATAAGCCATATCAAAAAGGAGGGGCTGAAAAGGTTTGTGAAAAAATTATTTCCCAATATCAAGACCAGGGAAACTCTGTTATTATAATAACCACTAAACCAAAAAATTTGCCTGAAATTAATACCGGACCAAAAACCTATTATCTCAATTCTGATTATTATAATCTAGAAAAAAAACCCCTACTCTATCGACTTCTCTGGCAAATAGGAAATTTTTATAATTTTAATCAATCTAAAAAATTAATTGAGATATTAAAAAAAGAAAAGCCTGCTCTAATTTTAACCAATAACTTAATGGGAATTGGCTGGAAAACTTTTAAAATAATTAAGAAGTTAAATATCAAGCATCATCACATTTTACATGACATTCAATTAATTCATCCATCGGGTTTAATATTTTTTGGAAAAGAAAAAAAAATTGACTCCATTATAGCTAAAATCTATCAAAAATTAATAAAAAAAATTATTGGCTCTCCAGGCTTAATAATATCCCCCTCTAATTGGTTATTACAAGAACATTTAAAAAGAAATTATTTTCCCAATAGTCAAAATAAAATACAAAAAAATCCTAGACCGTTCTCTAATATAGATAATTTAAGATCAGATAATATAAAGAAAGATAAAGAAATAATAAATTTTTTATTCATTGGTCAAATGGCTCAGCACAAAGGCATTATTTTTTTGATTAACACTTTCAAAAAAATTGATAATTCTAATATTCGACTAACTATTATAGGAAATGGACCATTATTAGAAAAAGTAAAATTGATTTCCCAAAATGACAAACGTATCAAAATTTTAGGTAGAAAAAACAAAGAAGAAATAGCCTTAGAATTACAAAAGAGCGATAGCTTAATTGTTCCATCTAATTGCTACGAAAACTCTCCGACCGTTATTTATGAGGCTCAGGCTTTTTCTCTACCGATTATTGCCTCTAATTTAGGGGGAATACCTGAATTATTAAATTTAGATAATGACTTAATATTTTATCCCAATGACGAAGAAGACTTAACCGAGAAAATAAATATATTAATAAAAAAAAGAGAAAATATCCAAACTATTGACAAAAATAATAATTTATTATAATATCTATAAACTAATTTAAAAATATGAATAATTTTGAAGACAATTTTTTAATGCATACTTTTAATGAAAATTCTGGTAATTTGCTAGAAAAGAATCTTTTAGCGACCATTGACGATAGAAAATATAAAAAAAATCTCCAAGAAAAACTAGAAGAAATTTTTATTGCCGAAAGTTATTCAGTTTTTAAAAATAGTAACGATCCAGTTGGACTTCTTTTAAAACTTAAAAGAAGGGATCCGCAAAAATATAAAGAATTAAAAGAAGAAAGTTCTCAAAAAATTAAAAAGTTCATAGAAGACAGAGTCTCCCAAAATAGACATAAATTTTTAAAAGAATTAAGCCTAGAAGAACAATTTAAAATAATTGAAAAAAGTCAACCAAATAATTCCGACCCCAGCGAACCTTTGACTAATTTTGCCGACGATCTTCACGCCACTATTGTAGATGAACTAGGGATAGAATATGAAGATTTAGAATACTATACCGCTGTCAATTCCCACTTAGACTATAGTGGTGTTGATGCTTTTCTAAAATTTAAATATCTAGATACTGAAAAAAAAGAAAAAGAAATTAGAATTTGTTTAGATATAACTAAAAATTCAGTAGCTGGAAAAATAGAGCAGCAAAAAGAAAAAGCTCGAGCTGGTGGAATGTCATTATCTGATATTGTTATTTTTACTGAAAATGAAAATTATTCTAGAAAAAGATTAGAGGACCAAGAATTAATCAAAAAAACTGCTAAAAAAATTATAGAAATATACCAACAAAAAATGGAGGAAAACAATTAATGAGTTATTTGACAAAGGATATTATAAAGAGGCTAAAAGAGCCTATTCCCAAAGAAATGTGTGCTTATGCGGTTTGCAAAAATTGTAAAAATACTATTTTAGTAGATTTTGAAACTGCTCTAGCCCTAATTCTTCTTATGCCAGAAGAATACTTAGAAAATAATAAAAAAACAGGAGGACAATGGGAGGATTATTATATCGAAACTGGCTTCTGCCCATCCTGTGAAAATAATTCTAATCATGTAAAAATAAAAAAAATACCACATGAATAAAAAACCAAAAAAGACCTAAGAAGGTCTTTTTTTATAAATACTTAAATTTGTATTATTTAATAAACTTAAAAACCTCCTCTGCTCCAGTCTTCATGTTTTTTATTTTATACTCACCTTTTTTAAATTCATCTTCTCCCAAAACAATAACGTAACCAATTTTATTTTTATCAGCATATTCAAAGGCCTTAGACATCTTTATAGTATTAAAACTAATTTCGACACATTTCCCCTCTTTTCTTAAACTATTAGATAAAAATAGAACATCCTCCTCTAGTGACTCAGACAAAATTGGTAAATAATATATTTCACTTTTAACACTAATTTCTGGCAAGATATTCCAAGACTCTAAAAATAATTTAAAAGTTTCATCACCAGGAGCAAAACCAATAGCCGAAAAACTCTCTCCTCCAAAAATATTAGCTAAACCATTATAGCGACCTCCACCAAACATAGCTCGATTATTATCTTCATGATTATCAAATAACTCAAAAACCAAACCATCATAATAATCAAAACCTCTAATAACCTCGGGACTAAATTTAACATACTCTCCGTAACCTAATTTTTTTAATTTAGCAATAATCTCTGATAATAACTTAAAGGCTGAAGTCTCTTCCACTTCGGGATTATTTTTTATTAATTCCTCTAAACTGCTGACAGTAATAAACTTCAAAACTTTATCAATTTGTTCATTATTCAAACCCAAACCTTCCATTTTACTGATAAGCTCATCGCCAGTCATCTTACTATATTTGTCCATCAAGCGCATTACTAAAATTTTTTGACTATCTTCTAGTTTTATTGAATCAAATAAATAATTAATTAAACCTCGATGATTTAACTTTAAAGTAAAAGAATTTTTAGGCGGATTAAAGGCTAATACTAAATCGAGACTCATCTGCAAAATTTCTAACTCAGATAAAAAATTATTATCGCCAAAAATATCACAATTTAATTGCCAAAATTCCCGATTACGACCTCTTTGTGGTTTTTCATTTCTAACAAAATTAGCGATAGAAAATAATTTTAAAGGTTTGGGTGAAGTATTGTAAATTTTGGAAACCATTCTAACAACACTAGGGGTCATCTCAGGACGAATAGCCAATTCTCGACCAGCTTGATCAACAAAAACCATCAATTCCTTACCTCCGATATCTTCACCAGATTTAGCTCGATAAATATCAGCATTTTCTAAAATAGGAGTTAAATATTCTACAAAGCCATAAGAAAGACAAACTTGGCGCCATTTATCGAAAATATATTTTCTAATATTCATTTCTTCCGGCAACCAATCTTTAGTACCTTTAACCTCTTGATTAGAAATAATTTTATCTTTCATATTTTAAATAATTAATTTATCTTGCAATTTCTCTTTAGCTAAAATTTGAGCCTCTAATAAACTATCAAAAGTTCCAGCGTCTATCCAGGCACCATTAACCATAGCAACCTCCAACTCACCTTTTTCTAAATAAATTTTATTAACATCAGTTATTTCCAATTCTCCACGAGGTGATGGCTTTAAATTTTGAGCGATATCTACTATTTTGTTATCATAAATATAAAGACCAGTAACGCAATAATTTGATCTTGGTTGAGTTGGTTTTTCTTCAATGGAAATAGCCTTTTTATTTTTATCAAACTCCACCACACCAAATCTTTCGGGATCAGGAACTTGCTTAGCAAACACTTTGGCTCCCCCGGAAAAGTTTTTTATATCCTCAGTGAAATCATCTTCAAATATATTATCACCCAAAATCATACAAACACTATCATCATCAATAAAATTCTTTCCAATAATAAAGGATTGAGCTAGCCCTTCTGGTTTATCTTGAATTTCGTAAGTAAATTTTACACCAAAATCCTTACCACTACCCAATAAATTTAAATAATGACCAGCTTGTTCTGGGGAAACTATAATCAAAATATCCTTAATACCAGCTTTTATTAGGGTGTTAAGAGGATAATAAATCATAGGCCTATTATAGACCGGTAATAATTGCTTAGATGTGACCTTGGTACAAGGACGAAGGCGAGTAGCACTTCCTCCGGACAAAACTATTCCTTTCATATTCTTTATAATTAAATTTTATTTATAATTTTTTATATATTCTTGCAAAGCCTCTTGCCAACTTCTTAAATTTGTTAATTTAGTATTAGCCAAAACCGAATATTTTGGCCTCTTAGCTGGGCGAGGAAATTTATCAGATGAAACTGGTTTAATTTTTACCTTAATATTTTTTAATTTAAATAACTCTCTGGCAGCGTCATACCAAATAGCTGGCTCACTATTTCTAATATGATATATTCCAAAATTATTTTGACTATTTAGTAATTCAATTGTTTTTTTAGCTAAATCAGGAGTATAAGTAAAACAACTTAATTCTTCATTAACAACCTGGATCTCAGAACGATCTTGAGAAATATTTAACATTATATCAAAAAAATTTTCTTTAGAATCTAAAGATTTTCCCTTAGGTCCAAATAATTTTGAAGTTCTAATAATATAATATTTTAATTTTTTATTAGCCAATCTTTGTAATTCAATCTCACCGGACATTTTAGTTAAACCATATTTATTAACTGGACATTGTTTATCATCTTCAGTAAAACCACCTTTTTCTTTGGTTTTTAAAAAACACTCTGTCTCACAACCATCATCTTTACAAATATCACCACCGAAAACATAATCCGTTGAATAATGAACCAAAATAGAATTATTAGAAATAGCAGCCTTGCCTAGATACCTTAAAGATTCACCATTTATTTTTTGCGCTAATCTAAACTCATTCTCAAACTCTTCACACTTATCAACGGCATTATAGGCCGAAGTATTTATAATAATATCTGGTTTAATTTTGGAAATTTTTGGTATTATTAAATTATATTCTAATAAATCTAAATCAGATCTATCAAAGCCATAAACTTTATAGTCAGAAAAACTAGAAAACTCTTTTACCAGCTGACTACCTAGATTACCATTAGCGCCCAAAATTAATATTTTTTTCATATTTTAATTATCTATTTTTTAATTTTTGCCACCAAACAATATTATTTTTATACCAATCAATCGTAGTTTTCAAACCATCAAGAAAATTGATTTGCGGACTCCAGCCTAATTCTTTTTTGGCCTTAGAAAAATCTATGGCATATCTCAAATCATGCCCCAGTCTATCAGCCACATATTCAATTTTTTCCTCTCCCTGCCCCATCAATTCTAAAATATTTTTAGTAATATCAATATTTTTTACTTCACTATCACCGCCTAGGCAATAAGTTTCTCCAATTACCCCCTTCTTAATAATCATCTCAACTCCTCGATTATGATCATCAACATGAATCCAGTCTCTAACATTTTGGCCGCTTCCATAAACTGGAACCTTTTTTTCTTCTATTAAGTTAGTAACAAACAAAGGAATAAGTTTTTCGGGAAATTGATAGGGACCATAATTATTAGAACAATTTGATATCGTGATTGGAAGCCCATGAGTATGAAAATAAGCTCTAACCAAATGATCAGAGGCTGCTTTAGAAGCACTATAAGGAGATCGAGGATCATAAGGCGTTTTCTCATTAAATTTAGGGCTATTAATTTCTAAAGAACCAAAAACTTCATCTGTAGAAACGTGATGAAATCTAATATTTCCGTTATTTTTAGCAGCTTCTAATAATATTCTAGTCCCCTCTATGTTCGTTTTAATAAAATCAGCGCTATTTTTTATAGACCTATCAACATGACTCTCAGCTGCAAAATGAACAATTAAATCAACCCCGGAAATAATTTTATTAACCAAATCAAAATCACAAATATCCCCCTCAATAAACTTATAATTACTATTTTCAGAAATATCTATTAAATTGTCTAAATTACCAGCGTAAGTTAATTTATCTAGGTTAATGATATAATCATCGGGATTATTTTTGAGCCAATATCTAATAAAATTAGACCCAATAAAACCAGCTCCGCCAGTTACAAGAATTTTTAACATAATAAAATCATTATTTATATTACAAAACAATTATACTATAATAAAGAGGCTTCGTAAAGATAAAAATATCTAATATCTAATTTTAATCTATTTTATAAGGAGAATCAGGGTCTTGTTCCCATCGAATTTCATCTATTTCCTCTTTTTTACCTTCTCCTTTATATAATTTATCGGGAAAATTTAGACAATAAGAGTCTTTATTACCAATAGCCTTGTAGCCATGAACAACTCCCGGAGGAACAATTACCATGGTTGGGTTTTCTTCCCCCATTATAGACTTGAAATGCTGACCTTCGGTTTCACTTCCCTTTCTTCTATCCCAAAGATGAAGCTCAAAAGAGCCCGGACCCACAAAAACAAAACAATCACTTTGATAAACATGTTCATGTGGACCACGCACCACTCCCGGTTTAGTAACACTAATATAGGCCATGACTGGATGATAAGTAACCTCATCTTGACGATATACTTCACTTAACCAACCACGATCATCATGATATTGGTTTAAATTTTTAATAATGACATCTTTAATCATATTATTATAGATAAATTATAAGTATTAAAATATTAACACCTTAAAACTCATAAATCAAGCTGAAAGTTTAAAGCTATTGATTTATTTTTATTGTTATGATATTATAAAAAATACCCATTAATCTGGGGGTTTTTTATTGTTATAAAATAAATAAATAAATATGAAAAAAGATATTCACCCAAAATATAACAACAAAATCAAGGCTATTTGCGCTTGTGGTTTTGTTATGGAAACTGGATCAATTGAGTCAGAAATAAAAACTGAACTCTGCTCTAATTGTCACCCTTTTTATACAGGAAAACAAAAATTAGTTGATACTGCTAATCGAGTTAGCAAATTTAAAGCTAAATTAGAAAAAAAAGATGACAACAAAAAAAGTAAAACTACTAAAAGAGCTGAAAAATCTCAGAAAAAAGCCGAAAAGAATAAATAACTATTTTAAATAAAAAATAAAAGCGCCAATTTTGGGGCTTTTATTTTATCTAAATAAAAAAATATTAATTAAAAATATGGAAAATTTTTTAGAAATTAAAAATAAATTTCAAAAACTAGAAAAAAAATTATCTGATCCAAAGCTGCTTTCCAATCCTAACGAATTAACTAAAATAGCTAAAGAACACTCCTTGATTAAAAAAGTATATAATTTGGTGATAGAGGTTGAGAAATTAAATACCAATATTAAAGATAATCAAGAAATTATTAAAAATGAAGGATCTTCCGAATTGTCCAAAATGGCCCAAGAGGAAGTGATCGAAATGGAAAAAGAAAAAGAAAAATTGGAAAAAATATTACACGAAGAATTAAACCCAGCTGACCCCAACGATAAAAAAGATATTATTATGGAAATTAGATCTGGCGCCGGAGGAGACGAAGGAGCCCTATTTACAGCCGAATTATTTAGAATGTATTTAAAATTTGCTGAAAAAAAGGGATGGAAAACTGAAATTTTAAGCTCTAGCTCTATTGGAATTGGCGGATATAAAGAAATAATCTTTTCGATAATTGGGGAGAATGTTTATGGTTATTTAAAATATGAAGCTGGAACTCATCGAGTTCAAAGGGTCCCAGAAACAGAAAAACAAGGGAGGGTTCACACTTCCACCTCAACAGTAATAGTTATGCCCGAGGCTGAGGAAGCTGATGTAAAAATTGAACCTAACGAAATAAGAATTGATACTTTTTGTTCTTCTGGCCCCGGAGGGCAAAGCGTTAATACCACCTATTCAGCTATTCGCATTACTCATATTCCCACTGGCTTAGTAGTTAGTTGCCAAGATCAAAAATCTCAACACCAAAACAAAGAAAAAGCCATGCAAATACTGAGATCAAGACTTTTAGCTAAAATAGAAAATGAAAGAGCTGAAAGAGAAACCAAAGAAAGAAAGGAGCAGGTCGGAAAAGGAGACCGTAGTGACAAAATAAGAACATATAATTTTCCTCAAAACAGAATAACCGATCATCGAATCAACAAATCTTGGCACAATATCAATGAAATAATGGAGGGGGATATAGAAGAGATTATAAATGACTTGAAAAACCAAAAATCCTAATTAACCTTAGGATTTTTGCTAATTAAAAATGACTATCAAAAATAAACTTATAAAAATATCTAAAGACTTAAAAAAATCAAAAATTAAGTCCTATCAACTAGAGGCCGAATTAATAATTTCTTTTGTTTTAAAAATAAACCGAGAACAATTATTTATTAATGATAAAAAAGAAATTAATAAAAAACAAAACAATCAAATAAATAATTTAACAAGAAAAAGATTAGCTGGAGAACCAATGGCTTATTTATTAAAAGAAAAAAATTTTTATAATTTAAGTTTTTTTGTAAATAAAGACACCTTAATCCCCCGTCCAGAAAGTGAATTAATAATTGAACAAGTTCTTCAAGAAATTAAAAACAAAAATCAAGGTAAAAAAATAATTATCGATATTGGAACCGGCTCTGGTTGTTTAATTTTAAGCTTGGCTCACAATTTAAAAAAACAAGATAATATAAAGTATCTAGGGATTGATATTAGCCCCCTAGCTATTAAGGTGGCTCAAAAAAACTCTAAAAAACATCAATTAAATAAAAAAATAAAATTTATTTCTGGCGATCTACTGGAACCAATTATTAAAAATCTTAATGAAGAAAAAAATATAGATATAATAATATTAGCCAATTTGCCATATTTAACAAAAAAAGAAATTAAAGAATCCCCTAGCATCAAACATGAACCCTACACAGCATTATATGGAGGAATGGACGGCCTACAATATTATCGCAAATTACTAACTCAAATAAAAAAAATAAAAACTACTAATAATAATATCTTTATTTATCAAGAAATAAGCCCTTGGCAAAAAAATCCATTAAGAGACTTAACCAAAAAAAAATTAGGACTATATAATCCTAAAATAAAAACGATCAAAGACCTATCAAAAAGAGATCGACTAATAATAACTAAAATATAATTTTAAAAATTTTCTATACTAATAGAGGTTCTCTCGTCAATTAAATGAATCCAGGTCTGACCAGAATTAAAAATAATTTCCTCTCCCGTTTCTAAATAATAACGAGTTCTATCTTCGTTATTATCCTTTTGCCAATAGCCTTGATGACAATACCCGTCCAAGCAAATTATAGCCTTCCCTTGACCCAATAAATCAATCCTTAGTCTTAATTCGCTATCCAAAATCTCCGTATCCACAAACTGCAAAATAATATTATCAACTTTTATATTTTCTCCAGAATCATCTAATTGCTCTTCTCCGGCAATTTTTTTTATATAATTATTGTTATTTAAATTATAATCCCAAGCGCTATCATATTGACTTTGACCATTTTTAATCTGAATATTAAAATTTGCTAAAGATCTATCAATATTAGAAAATATTTCTTTCTCTTTAAATTTCCAAGCAATAAACTTAGAATTATTAAAATTATTTTCTTTTAAATAATCTTTAATTAAGACATATTGAGCCAAAACATTATGTGGGGCTGCATAACCAGAATACCTTAAATAATATTGCCCATTATAAAATTCGTTTAGAGTTAATAATTTTTCTTTAATAGCCCTAGCCAAGGCTTCGGGGCTCCCCCCACAATGCAAAAGCAAAGACTGATATTCGCCGGCAATATCTAAAAAATATGGACGAGCACTTCTAATTGGTCCTATTTGAAAATTATCTTCTATGTCAGATCTGAAAAAAGCTAAATAACGATTAATACCTCCTTCAGCCGGAATATCGTAAACTACTTCAGCCCGAGAAAGGCCAAATTGAGGACGAGCATCACTATGATTATCAATCACGGCCGAAATAAGGAAGGGATCTTCTTTTCCTGATTCGACTTTTTGCCCATCAATCAAACGAACTTCGCAATTATTTTGACAATCATCTACGGAAGAAGAATTATTTTCTAAATTAATATTATTGTTTTCAGAATTTTTTATAACTGAAAAGAAAAAGAAAAATAATAAAACCAACGCTATGGCTAAAATATAAATTATTATTTTATTTTTTTTAACAAAATTCATATTTAAAAATTATAAATTATTTATAACATCAAGGGTTTCTTTGGCGCATTTTTTCCAACTAAAATTCTGGCAACGCAATAAACCTCTAGCTATTAAATCATTTTTTAGTTTTTTATCATTTTGAATTAACTCCATTTTTTGAGATAACTCAGACGAATTATGACAATCAAAAAACAAAGCCGCCTCCTGAGCCACTTCTCTCAAAACCTCAATATCAGATAATAAAACTGGGGCTCCGCAAGCCATAGCCTGGATCACCGGGATTCCAAAGCCCTCATATAGGGACGGAAAAATAAAAACTTCAGCTTTATTAAAAATATAAGCTAAATCCTCTTCGTCTACCCAGCCCAAAATAATAACATCCTCCTCTATCCCAAGCTCTTCAATCATATACTTCATTTCATCATAACCATGGCCAGCACTACCAATTAAAACCAATTTTTCTGAACTATTATTATTTTCTTTATAAATACTAAAAGCCTCTATTAAGGTATAAATGTTTTTCTTTTTCTCTAGGCGGCCAACATATAAAAAGAATTTATAGTTAATCCCATATTTTTTAAAAACAAATTCGGTAGATTCTTTATCGTCTATAACTTTATACAAACTATCAATATAGCCATTATGAACAACTGAAATTTTCTCTGAATTAATTTTTTTATAATTATCTAAAATTTCATTTTTTGTAAAATTAGAAACAGCAATTATTTTTTTAGCTCTTTTGAGAGCGAATTTAGTGGACCAATTCAAATAGTCAGTTGATTTAAATTGATATCTACCAAGGGTAAAAAATTTAACTAAAAAATTTAACCAAAAGTCAGAATTTTTAGAATTTTCCAAAGACATTTCTTGACTATACAAGCAATTATTTTTTACAAAAGCGATGTCATGAATAGTATTGATAGTTTTTTTAGGAAAAAAGAATGGTAAAACATGGGCTGGAATAAACAAAACATCTGGTCGATTAAAAACCATCTCCAAGCTCATTCTTCCTAGGGTCCATAAATATTTAAAGGGCCAATTTAGAACCTTAACTTTAACATGTTTATTTTTTTCTAAATTTAAATTATTTAAAAAAGCCTTATTTAAAGGCTTATCAGAATATAAAATATATTTATTTTTTCTATCTAATTCAATTAAATTAATAATCAAATAATATGAATACCACTCGGTTCCAGTTTTAAAATTTTTATTAGCACGTGAAGCATCTATTCCAATAATCATAAATTATTTAGTTGCTAAAATACTTCTCTTATAAGAATCTAAATTATCTAAAGCTATTCCGGTTCCCTTAGCTACACACAATAAGGGATCATCAGCTACATAAGCCGAAACTCCTATAGCTTGAATAAACAGCTGATCAATATTTCGAAGTAAAGCTGTTCCCCCAGTCAATACAATCCCCTTGTCAATAATATCAGCTACTAACTCGGGAGGAGTTTGTTGAAGTATTTTTTTGGCAGTATTTAAAATAATTTCTAGTTCGCTAGAAATGGCCGAAGTAACATCATTACTATTAACCTCGATGGTTTTTGGTAACCCTGAAACAGCATCTCGACCATTTATTTCCATAGTCAAAACATTATCATCTTCTAAAAACATAGCTGAACCAACTTTAATTTTCATTTCTTCGGCAGTTCTCTCTCCGATAACTAATCCATATTTTTTTCTAATATATTCTAAAATAGCTAAATCTAACTTATTTCCTCCTACGCGAACAGAAGTAGAAGAAACCACTCCGCCTAATGATATAACCGCCATTTCTGAAGTTCCTCCTCCAATGTCAACCACCATATGTCCGGTGGCTGAGCTAATTGGAATATTAGCCCCAATAGCAGCCGCTACTGGCTCCTTAATAATATAAGCAGCCTTAGCCCCAGCAGCAATAGTAGCCTCAATAACAGCCCTTCTTTCAGTCGAAGAAATTCCGGCCGGAACAGCCACCATAACCTCTGGCCTAAATATTCTAATTTTTCCTAAAGTTTTATTAATAAAATAACGAATCATTGCTTCAGTGGTGCGATAATCAGCAATAGCTCCTTCTTTCAATGGTTTTAAAGCAATAATGGTGTCAGGAGTTCTCCCTAGCATATCTTTAGCCTCATTACCAACTGCCAAAACTTTATTATCATCAATAGAAACAGCCACCACGCTTGGCTCATTTATAACGACGCCTCTTTTTGGTAAGTATACCAAAGTATAAGTAGTTCCCAAATCAATTCCAATTCTTTTAACCATCATATATTTAAAATTAGATTAAACAATATAAATATATTAGCCCTTTATTTGATTTTAGTCAATTAAAACAATAAAAGATTATTCTTTTCTTAGGGCTTCTACTGGATCAAGCCGACCAGCTTTTCTAGCTGGAAAGAGTCCAAAAATTACTCCAAAAAATAAAGCAAATAATATTGCCACCAAAAAAGCTTTTAAGGGAACAGAAAACTTCCATTCCAAGCCGAAATAATTAGCTCCTAAACAAATTAAAAAAGAAGCTAAAATTCCTAAGATTATTCCAATAATAGCTCCAATTAAAGTTATTAAAACAGACTCAATTAAAAATTGCTTCATAATATCAGAAAATTTTGCTCCAACCGCCTTGCGCAAACCAATCTCCGGTGTTCTTTCAGAAACAACCACATACATAACATTTAATATTCCAACCCCACCAACAATTAAAGAAATAATCACAATCAATAATAATAAAATAGTTAAGCTATTAGTAATATCTTTTGACATCTTTAACATCTCTTTCATGGTAGTAACCCTAAAATCATCTCTATCAGGGTCAGAAATATCATGATTTTCTCGTAAAATTTCTCTCATTGTTTCAGCGGTATCTTCAGCAATATCTGGATCAACTACAGAATGGACAGTATACATAAAATAATCAATTCCCATAATTTTTTTCTGGAGAGTCTTTACTGGTAATAAGATCATAGAATCAAAATCAAAACCAACCATTGAACCTCTTTCCTTTAAAACGCCAATAACTTCAAAACGACTTCTTTTTATAGTTATAATTTTACCTATTGGATCGTCGTCACCAAAAATATCCTGAGCTATTTTATAACTTAAAACTGCTACTTGTGATAAAGATCTATTGTCTGAATCTGAAAAGAAATATCCACTAGCTAATTCTGATTTATCAATATTTATATAATCTGGGCCAACTCCAAATAAAAAAGCTTTTTTAGTTTCGTTTAAATAGTTAACCGTCTCTTGATTTAAAATAGCTCCGTAGCCCCCACTAATATTGGGAATTCTTTTTATATCCTCTAAATCTTTCTCGTTTAAAGTTGTTATTTGAACTCCACTGGCCATAGCTCCGGCGCTCTCACTATCAGCTTGATTTCCTTTCTTAGCATTAGGAACTTTTATTTCTGTTTGAATAACATTAGTTCCAAAGGCTTCAATTTGGCCGACTATCAGACTACTAATCCCCTCTCCAGCTGAGAATACTATGACAATGCTGGCAATTCCAATAACCATACCTAAAACAGTTAATGTGGTCCTCATCTTATTTTTTAACATTGATATTAATGATAGCCTAACAACTTCTTTTATTCTCATATTTTAAATAATTATTCGTAACTTAAGGCCTCCACTGGCTCTAATTTACTAGCTTTTTTAGCTGGATAAATACCAAATACAAGGCCAATCAAGGCTGAAATAGTCACGGCCAAAATAATAGAAAATAATCCCACCTTGAAAGACCAATCATAATTAAGAGTTTTCATAATAATCGAGATTATCCATGAAAAAAATACCCCCGATATGACCCCAATAATTCCACCAATTAATGTTAAAAAAATTGCCTCTAACAAAAATTGATTAGTAATGTTTTTATTAGTAGCCCCCAAAGCTTTTCTAAGACCAATTTCTCTAGTTCTTTCATTAACACTAATAAGCATAATATTCATAATGCCAATACCCCCAACAACCAAAGAAAGACTGGCCATTAAAGCTAAAAAATATTTTAAAGCATTAGTAATGTTTTTAACTAAATCCAATAACTCTGTTAAACTTCTGACTGAAAAATCATCGCTATCGCCGCTTTGATCCTTAATACCATGATTATCTCTAACTATATTCTCAATATTGAAAATAACATCATCGATATCAGCCGATTCGCTAACTCTAATACTTATATCGTTTAAATAATTTATTCCAGCAATATTCTTTTGCATGGTCTTTAAAGGCAAGAGAACTTTGTTGTCATAGTCCCTAAAAGCAACCTGTCCCCTTTCTTCTAGAACGCCAATAACATCAAAAATTTGCTTCTTAATTTTTATTTTTTGTCCAATTGGATCAGAATCTCCAAATAATTCCTGTTTAACAGCATAACCAAGAATAGCAACCCTGGATAGACTGTCATTTTCCTCTTCACTAAAAAAACGACCTGAAGATAATTCTCCTCCCTCAACTTCTAAATATGCCTGAGTTACTCCCTCTAGGTTTGTATCATAAAAATTATTTTTAAAAGAAACTGTGCCAACTCCATTAACATAAGCAGTGACAGCTTCTATTTCTAAGTCATTACTACTTTTCTCAATACTTCTAAGATCATCTAAGCTCAAGGAAGTAACTATAATACCAAAAACAGAAGTTGGAGGTCCCTGATTATCAGATTTACCAGGTGTAATAGAAACTAAATTAGTTCCCAGTCCTTCAATTTGGCCCAATATTAAACTTTGAGCCCCAGCCCCAACAGACATTATTATAATAACAGAAGCTACTCCAATTATAATTCCTAGCATAGTTAAAAAGCTCCGAGCTTTATTAGCCTTAAGAGCTTTAATTGAGGTTCTAAAAGCTTGTTTTAATGATAAAAAATTCATGTTATTTTAAAATCATACCATCTTGAGCAATTTTTCTATTTTTTACCTCTTCATCGCTAACAATTAAACCATCCTTAATTTTAATAATTCTCTTGGCATGTTCGGCTGTATAAGTTTCGTGGGTAACTAAAATAATAGTATTTCCTTCTTCGTTTAACTTTTGTAAAATTTGCATAATTTGAATACCGGATTTTGAATCTAAATTACCTGTCGGCTCATCAGCAAAAATAACCGAAGGCTCATTAACTAAGGCCCGAGCAATAGCAACTCTTTGTTTCTCTCCTCCAGAAATTTGATTAGTGTAATAATCAAAACGATGAGAAAGCCCTACTTCAGTTAAAACCTTTTTAGCCCTGTCCACCATATTTTTTCTATTACTAGAGTAAGTCAAGGGCAAAATAACATTATCGAGAACCGAAGTTTTTGATAAAAGATTAAAGGACTGAAAAACAAATCCTATCTTTTCATTCCTAAAAGAAGCTAATTGATCATCATCCATCTTACTAACATCTTCTCCAGCAAACTCGTAGACACCACTACTGAGACGATCTAATAGCCCTAAAATATGCATCAAAGTTGATTTACCAGAGCCAGAAGGGCCCATTATAGAAACAAATTCTCCGGCCTTAATATCAAAAGAAATCCCATGCAAAACCTTAGTAACAACGTCACTAGAAGAATATTCCTTTTTTAAATCCTTAATCCTAATTAACATAATTTTGAAATATTATTTACCACTTTTAATAGCCGTAACTATAATATCACCCTCTTTTAAATCTTCAGAAATAACTTCTACCATAGCCTGATCACCAGAAATTCCAACTTTAACTGGAACCTCTTTTACATCTTTTCCATCCAATACCCTGACATATCTATCTCCACCATTTCTCAATAATACTGTTCTTGAAGATAAAACCAAAACATCTTTTTTGTAATTAGTGATAATATCAACATTAGCCGTCATGCCAGACTTGATAATAAAGCCATTTTTGTTTAACTCATCTTCAGGAAAGTTTATTTTAATTTTATAATAAATAACATCGGATATAGAAGTAGCAGCTGGCTCTACAAAATAAACATGCCCTAAAATTTTATATTCATCCCCGAAGGCATCAAAATTTACCAAAGCCTCGTTATCTATTTTTATTTTAGAAATGTCAGACTCAGAAATATATACCTCTATTTCAAAATTATTTTCTGTTAATAAATTAATCACTGGACTAGCACCACTAATTTGTTCTCCAATTTCATAATTAATTTTAGTAATCTTTCCATTGATTGGGGCTTTAATTTTATTTTCCTCTATTTGCTTTTCTATTAAACTTAAGCTAGCCAAAGCTTGATCAACTTGAGATTGAGCTAATTTTAAATCATCAGACTTGGCCGGGGTTTTTAATTTAATTAATTGTAGCTTAGCCAC
Organism: uncultured Gammaproteobacteria bacterium; assembly: GCA_964567645.1. Taxonomy (GTDB): domain Bacteria; phylum Patescibacteriota; class Patescibacteriia; order Patescibacteriales; family UBA12465. Next base: position 31,231 of record CAZMNE010000002.1, on the reverse strand, counting down.
TTCATAAGATTTTTTAGTAGAATCTACCCTAGCTTCGGCTGAAATTATTTGCTGATCACTGTTTATCCTAACTAAACTTAAATTATTTTCAGCACTAGAAATAGCATCACTTAAAGACGCTTTAGCCCGATTTAAATTATCTTCGGCGCTAGAAACGCTAGTAGCATAATTTAAAACAGAATTAGAAAAACTAAAATAAGAAGTTTGCACCGCCAAAATCGAAGAATTAACATAACCTTTATTAGTGTTAATACTAGCTTTAAAAGCATCTAAAGAGGCCTGAGGAAAAGACGAAGAAGTAATAGTATTCTCTAAGGCACTAAAACAATTATTTAAAGTGTCAAAAGTTTTTTCTAAGAAATAAATCAATTCATCGGAAGCCTTTTTAATATTCTCTTGACTAGAATTTTCTTTAGCAATTCTAATATACATTTCTATCTGAGGTAAAACCTCTATAGACTCGCTATAAGATCTTTCCGCTAATACTTTATAAAAATAATCTTTAGCAGAAAAAACATGTTCAACATTATTGTCTTCCAAAATTCTTTTAACAGCGTCCAAGGCCGACAAAGAAACCGAAAGATTATAATCAAGGGAAGATAATAAAGAATTTTGACTATTTTCCATGCTTTGTCGACTAGTTTTTTCGGTATTAGAAAGATTAATTTCAGCTGACTCGACTGCCTGCTTAATAGCCATGGGGGTCTGAGAGTTAGGAGACTTTAAATCGTTTAGGTTTTTCTCAGCCTGATAGATACTTTCAGAAACAAGTTTTTTAGCCTGAATTAAATCATCTTGAGCTGACTTATAAGCTCCTTCAGCCTGTTTGACTTGAGCATCTAAAACAGCAATATCTTCATAAGAAGCTCCTTTTATTATTTTATCTTGATTAGTTTTAGCTATATTAATCGCTGCCAAAGCCTCCTCTTTTCTTATCAATAAAGAAGAATAATCAAGCTCAGCTAAAACGTCCCCCTCAACAACTTGATCTCCAACCTTAAAATAAACTTCTTTTAATTTACCAACTTGAGAAAAATTTAATCCCACTTCTTGACTAGCCTTAACAGTACCAATTTCACTAACAGTTTGCTTTAAGTCCTGCTTTTTTAATTCAGTTGTTGAATATTCTACTTTGTCCTTTTTAAAAACTAAAAATAAAATAATAACCAAAACTGCTAAAAAAACCAAACTAAAAATAATTAATTTTTTTCTTCTTTTCATATTTTTACTTAATATTAATCCATGACAATATCATTAGAATCGACATCGTCATTCTCCTCAGACCCACTACTATCTCTCTCCATAAGCCTAATAACCTTATTAGAAAAAGTATAAACATCAAATTCATTTTTCATAAAATAATAATTAGCTCCCAATCCAACACTACGACTTTTGCCATCAGCATCACTCAGGTCAGTAAAGATAAAAATTTCGGCATCAGAAACAACCTCATCCTCTTTAATTCTTTTAATAATTTCTAATCCATCTAATTTTGGTAATACCAAATCCAAAATAATAATTTTAGGCCGAAATCTTTTTATTCTACCCAAAAGATCTTCTAATTCTTCAATAGAATCACTAGTCTCAACATCGTAATCGTTAGAAGAAAAAATATCTCTTAAACCATAAAGAATATTAATATCATCTTCTATTATAAAAACATTTTTCATAATTTTAAAATTAATTATATTATTTTATTAACTCTTTAAATTTTAATAAACCATTTTGAGCCCCGGAAAAAGATAATACTGAAGAAACATTTTTCACTCCTAAATACATTGCTTTTTTATAATCATTATTAAACTTTATTAAACACCCCACCACAGTAGAACTAAAAGCGTCTCCCACTCCAGTAGAATCAATTCTGTTTTGATTATTAATTATTTTTTGGTGATAAAAATTATCTCCATCAAAAAAATAAGCACCTCTAACCCCATCGGTTAAAATTATTTTAGTCGGACCAAAATCTTTTAAAATTTTTAACAAATTTTTTATATCATTCAAAAAATTATTTTTTAAGTTAGAAAACTTTTTTGTTTTTTTAATTAATTCTAAGGCTTCATCTTTATTTAAAATAAGAATTTCAGTATTTTTTAAAAATCTTTTAATCGGAGTAACTCCTTTTGATAATTGAGAAATCCCTGGATTCCAGGCAATATTATTTTTATTTAAAAATATTTTTTCTAAACTTCCCTGACAATCAACCGGCAAAGAGGTTAAATAAACCCACTTAGCTAATTTAATAATTTTTTCTTGTTTTTTAGAAATAAAAAAATTATCGTTAGCTCCTCGATAAGTAAATATAATTCTATCTTTTTTATTATTTATAATAAAAGAAAAACCAGAATCACCCCTCTTATCAACCTTCACAAAACTATGTTCAATATCATTATTTTCTAAATTTTCTAATATCCTAAAACCCCGTTCATCATTTCCGATCTTAGACAAACAAGCCACTTTAAAACCAAGTCCCGATAAGTTAATAGCTGAGTTAGAGGCTCCCCCGCCAAAATAATGACCAAATTCTTTAATATTAATTTTCGCCCCATATTCAAAAGCCAATAACTTTTCCCTTAAAATATCAGCTTTATTGTCTATCAAAATACCCTCTTTGGTGAAAAAAACTATATCTTCGGTTACCCCTCCAATTGTTAAAAAATCATATTTCATAATAAAACAATTAATTATTTACAATTATAGCATTAAAAATTGCTTTTATCAAAAGAAAGCGAGCTACGAGATTTTTTTTGAGAATTAAAAAAATAAAAAGACAATATCATGCCAAAAATCAACCAAAACAACTCTACCAACAAGTTAAACCAAAAAAATTTACCGAACCAAAATAAACCAAAAAAATTCTTTTCGAATAAAAACATCAAAAAATATAAAAATAAATTAAAAAATATGGAAAAAACCGCCGTAATTGATAAAAAAGAATAAATTGATCTATTGGTAAAAAAATTATTCCAAATAAAATTAGCTAATATTAAAGTTAATAAAAAAGAAATGGAATAAATTCCGAAAGGATAAAAAGAAAAAATATCTAAGATAAAACCAATAATTAAAGTAAATATTAATGACTTATTAAAATTATTAAAAATAAAAAACCAAATAGCAAAAAATAAAACAATATTTATTCTCCCCCATGGTCCGGGCAAAAAATTAAAAAAAGACAATTGAATCAAAACGATAATTAAAGATAAAAAAAATAATTTAAAAATTTTCCAATACTTATTCATGATGTCAAGATTATTGTTTAGGAATTATAACCGAAACTATATTTAAATTATTAATATTAAATAATGCCTCAGCATTAACATTTTGCCAAATATCATTAACCTCTTGTTCAACGTTATTTATTCTGGCTACAGCCAAGCCCCGAGGAATATCTTTTTCTAAGCCAGAGGTAATAATTATATCTCCAACATTTACTATTTCATTCTGAGATACAAAATTTAATTTAACTGATAAACCTAAGTCTCCCTCAGCTAATCCAATACTAGAGCTAGAATTATTTATTGATACTGCCATTTTACAAAAATTATTATTAATCAAACAAACTCGAGAACTAGTTTCATTAACCTCAATTATTTTCCCAATGATAACACCAGCTTCATTAACAACGGCCAGCCCAACTCTTAAGCCATCTCTTTCCCCCTTGTTAATAATAATATTTTGGTTAAAACTAGAAAGATTTAAAAAATTTTCCTGCCAGAGAACCTTAGCTAAAACATACTCATAAGAATTCTCTTCAAAAAAATTTAAATATTTTCGCAATTTTTCATTCTCCTCTTCCAAGGAATACAGCCTGGCTAATTCCGATTCACTTGACTCAATATCTTTTTCTAAGCTAGAAATATCCTCTATTAACTCTGATTTTGATTTAGTTTCTAAGAAGGAAAATGAAGAAAAATTTTTAATAAAGAAACTGCTCGGATACATTATTTTAAACAAAAGTCTTTGGCCTAAGGAGGAAAATCCAATTATATTTAAAAAAACAAGCAGTACTATTACTGCTAAAAAAAATTGATATTTTTTTTTATCTTTAAGAAAATTCATAATTTTACTAAGCGCTTAAAATTGAAGTAATTTTTTTTAATAAATCTTCATTAGAAAATAAACTGCCAGAACCGCGAACCATAGCTGAAAGAGGATCCTCTACAACAACCACTGGGATTTTAGTAGCCTTAGAAATTAATTTATCCAAACCATACAACAAGGCTCCACCGCCACTCAAATAAAGACCATGCTCATAAATATCAGCCACCAACTCTGGAGGAGTTTCTTCTAAAGTTAATTTAATATTTTCAACTATTTTAATAATTGTCTTTTTAATAGCCTCTCTAACCTGAGAATCGGTAATAGTAATAGCAGTTGGCAATCCATTAATCAAATCCCTTCCTCTAATTTCCATAGATCTATCTTCATCAAAGGGAATAACTGAGGCTAAGTTTATTTTTATTTTTTCAGCTAATTGTTCTCCGATCAAAACATTAAAATTATCTCTAACATAATCGGTAATATTACTATCTAATTCGTTTCCAGCTAGCCGCAAAGACTTCCAAGAAACCACACCTGATAAAGAAATTACGGCAATATCAGTAGTGCCTCCACCAATATCAACAATCATATTAGCTCGAGGGCTATCAACTGGGAGACCGGCTCCTAAGGCTGCGGCCATAACCTCTTCTATTAAATAAACTTTTCTAGCGCCAGCTGATTTAGCGGCATCCTCTACAGCCTTCTTTTCCACCTCAGTAATATCTAATGGAATTCCAATAATAACTCGAGGACGTGGCAAAAAGGAAAAACCCTCTCCATGAACTTTATTAATAAAATGCTTTAACATTTTTTCAGTAATTTCAAAATCAGAAATAACTCCATCAACCAAGGGCTTAACCGCCTGAATATGAGCTGGAGTTTTACCAACCATTTTTTTAGCCTCATGACCAATTTCTAAAATTTCAGTAGTTTTAGTATTAATGGCTACAACACTGGGCTCATTAATAATAACTCCCTTATTATTAACATAAACTAAAGTATTTTTAGTTCCCAAATCAATAGCAATATCGTATCCCAAGCTAGTAAATTTTTTTAAAAAATTAAACATATTATAATTTATTTTTTAAATAAGTTATTAAATCTTTTATTTCTACTGTTTTAATATCATCTTCTTTTCTTAATTTAATTTCAATCTTATCATCAGATAAGGTTTTAGAGCTTAGAACTAATCTAATAGGGCAACCAATTAAATCAGCGTCAGCAAATTTTTCTCCAGCTGAAATCTCATCACGATCATCATACAAAACCTCAAAACCAGCCGAAATTAAACTTTGATAAATTCTTTCAGCTTCATCATTTTGTTTTAAAGATATTAAGTGAATAGAGAAAGGAGCTATATTTTCTGGCCAAACAATACCTCTATCATCATGATAAACCTCTACAATAGTTCCTAATATTCTACTTGGGCCTATGCCATAACAACCCATAATAATATCACTAATATCACCAGATTGATTTTTGTATTGAAAACCAAAAGGCTTAGAAAATTTAGTTCCTAATTTAAAAATATTTCCCACCTCAATAGCTTTTTCTTCTTTAAAATCATGACCGCCACATTCGGGACAATCTTTTTGCTCTTCTATTATTTCTCTATTAATAGCAGTTTTGCATTTCTGACAAACATAAATAAGGTCCTCTCCAGCTGAACAAATAGTTTGAAATTCGTGAGAATATTTAGAAAAAGCCCCTCCGGAAGAATAGGTTAAATGAGTAATTTCTCCTAAGCCCAATCTTTTATAGATATTAAAATAAGCTTGCTTAACTTTTTCATAATAAATATCTAAATCTTCTTGAGAGACATGAAAAGAATATAAATCTTTCATAGAAAATTCTCGGCCTCGAAGCAGTCCAGCTTTAGCTCTTTTTTCATTACGAAATTTAGTTTGAATTTGATAAATAGCAAAAGGCAAATCTCGATAAGACAAAGTAAATTTTTGAGCCAGTGGAGTAACAATCTCTTCATGAGTAGCTCCCATAGCATATTCTTTATCATCTGAACCAGCCAGTTTAAATAAAGCATCAAAATTATCCCAACGATCAGTTGTTTGCCAAACTTCCTTAGGAGTAAGAGCGGGCATCAAAACTTCTTGCCCACCGACAGCGTTAATTTCCTCTCTAATAATATTATTTATTTTATTTAAAACTTTTAATCCTAGAGGTAGAAAAGTATAAATTCCAGCTCCAACCTTATCAATAAAACCAGCCCTCATTAAAGTTTGAGCATTATACGAGGTTTCATCCTTAGGTAATTCTTTAATTGTTTTAGTAAATAGAAATGATTGTTTCATATATGTTTTTCAACAAAAAAATTTGTTTTTATTATCCAAAAACAAGAAAACTTAATATTATTACTATAACTAAAAAAAATGCTTTTGTAAATACTAAGCATTTTTAAAAATAATAAAAAAATATTATTATTTAGCTAGTTTTTTCAAAGCCTCTTTTATACGTTGACCACTATCTAAAATATCATTATCAACCTGTTTTAAAGCCTCTCGGGCCTCCAGAATTGAATATCCCAGAGCCATCAAAGCATCAATTTCTTCTCCGACAAACCCAACCTTAGATAAATCATAATCTCCGCCCATTTTAAATAATTTATCTTTTAACTCCAAAACTACTCTTTCGGCCGTTTTTTTACCAATCCCAGAAACCTTGGTTAAAAGATGAGAATCTCCCTGAACAATAGACTCCTTAATATCATCTAAATTAGCTATAGCCAAAACAGATAAAGCTGACTTCGGGCCAACCCCCGAGATAGAAATAAGTAGCTTGAAGAACTCTAATTCAGCTAAACTTTTAAAACCATATAAATCTAAGGCATCTTCTTTAACATGTTGATGGGTAAAAATCTCTATCATCTGATCAGCCTTTAATTCATTTAAAAAATTATCACTAACAAAAATAGTATAACCAACGTTACTTACTTCCAAAACAACATTATTTTTTAACTTATAAATAATTTTCCCTTTTAGATATGAAATCATATTTTTATAATTTTCTTCTCAAAACAGAGAATTCTGGAATTTTAATTTTATTATTAACCTCTAATATTATCTCTTGACCTCCCCCACCACCATGAGCTTCTAAAATAGTTTTTTCGGTTTTAACGTCAAACATCTCCTTTAAATCTAATTTTATTATACCATATTTTGGCAAAATTATCTCAATCTTATCTCCAACTTTAATGGTATTATGAACCTTAATCTTAATAATATTAATATCTTTATTACCAATCTTTCTATTCTTAGTCTCAACAACCTGGCCACAAAACTCCCAATCTGATAAAAAATGAGAATTAGCGGTATTCTGTTCACCCTTTTTATTTAATAGAAAACCAGTAGTATAGCCTCGATGAGTTATTTTGTTTATCAATTCTTTGTATAGAAAATTAATCTTTTTTGGGTCTAGCAAGGCCTTTTTATATATACCCACTATATTAGCTAGATAATAGACACTTTTAGCTCGACCTTCGATCTTAAAACTAGTTATCCCGGCCTTTATTAGCTCTGGAATGCTTTTTATTAAACACAAATCTTTAGAATTCAATAAATAAGAGCCATGCTTTTCTGGCACTAATTCTAATTCTTCTTCATGCCCCTTGGCTTTAATAAAAACATCATACTCCCAGCGACAAGGCTGAACACAATCCCCTAAATTAGCACTACGGCCAACAAAATCCTTCGACAAAAAGCAACGACCCGAGTAGGCCATGCACATCGCTCCATGAACAAAATATTCCAATTCTATTTTAGGGCATTTTTGATGAATTTTCTTTATCTCTTCTAGAGTAGTTTCTCGACCCAATATTATCCTTTTGACCCCTTGTTTTTGCCAAAACTTAACAGCTTCATAATTTGTACAATTGGCCTGAGTAGACAAATGAATATCAATCTTAGGACAATGTTTTTTCACTAAAGATAATATTCCCGGATCAGAAATTATAAGACCATCGGGCGATAATTTATTTAATAATTTTAAATATTTTGGCAATTTATCAATATGATGATTGTGAGCAAAAATATTAACCGTAACATAAACTTTCTTTTTCTGATCATGAGCATACTCAATGGCCTGAGATAGAGATTTTAAATTAAAATCATTAATCCTCACTCGTAGGGAAAAATCAGGGATTCCCAAATAAACAGCATCAGCCCCATGAGTTAAGGCTGTCTTCATTTTTAAGAAATTTCCGGCCGGAGCCAATAATTCAATTTTTTTCATTATTAATAAATTATTTTTTATAAATAATTTCCAAATTATCAAAATAATTACGATGACTAAAATATTGATCTGTTCTTTTAATAATTTTATTCATATTATGAACAGTCTCAACCGGATATTTCCCTATAGCGGTTTCATCTGACAACATTAAAGCATCAGCTCCATCAAAAATAGCATTAGCCACATCACTAACCTCGGCTCTAGTGGGACGATAATGATCGATCATAGAAGCCATCATCTGAGTAGCCACTATGGTTGGCTTATCATGCCAATGAGCGTGCCTAATTAAGTTTTTTTGAACTATAGGAAGGTCTTCCATCGGAATTTCAATTCCTAAATCACCACGAGCAATCATAATACAATCAGAGTTTCTGATAATCCCATCAATATTTTCCAAAGACACTCCTCTCTCAATTTTTGAAATAATTTTAATATTATCGTCATCAATAGCCTTTTTAACCTTAACAACATCTTCAGGATTTTGCACAAATGAGGCAGCTACAAAATCTGGCTTAACCTTTTTGGCAAATTCTATATCCAATAAATCCTTAGCTGTTAAAATATCTCTATTTAAAATAGTCCTAGGAACATTAACTCCTTTACGAGATAATAATAAGCCGCCTCTCTCAGTTTTGGCTGTGAATTTATTTTCCAGTAAATTTATCTCCACCACCCGAAGCTCTATCATTCCATTATCTAAATATATGGGATCACCAATTTTTAAATCATTAATCAATTCTGAATCATCAATTGGAATTTCTAAATTATCTATATTACCCTTGCCATACATAAAAATATAAGTCTCTCCCTCAATAATCTCAACCTCGTGCTTTAGTTTTCCAACTCTAATTCTAGGTCCTTGTAAATCAAATAAAATTTTAATATTAATATTTAATTCTTTGTTTATTTTATCAATATTTTCTTTTATTTTATAATACTGATCATAATTAGCATGAGAAAAATTCATTCTAATTAAGTCCATTCCGCTAAGGGCCATTGATTTTAAAGAATTATAGTTTTCTGAACTTGGTCCAATAGTCGCAATTATTTTAGCATTCATTTTTTTGATACCTATTTAGCTTCAGCCCAATGCTATAAACCAGAAAGGTTTTATTAATTTTTATTTTTATGATATATCCATTCCTCTCAAAGCTTTAACTCGATCTTCAATCGGCGGATGAGTCATAAAAGCCTTGACCCACAAACTTTTTTTATTTTTTTGCTTCAAAGGTGAGGATATATATAAGTGAGCCGTAGCTCGATTAGCCTTTTTTAAATCGTTAGGATCAGAAGATATTTTTTCTAAAGCCCTAGCCAAACCTTCGGGATACCTAGTTATTAAAGCTCCATCAGCATCAGCTAAAAACTCTCTTTTTCGAGAAATAGCAAATTGCATAATATAAGCAAAAATTGGGGCTAAAATAGAAAAAACAATAGCTAGTATTATTATAATCAATTGTAATTGACCTTTATTTTCATTGCTACGGGATTTTCCCCCAGAGTAAAAAGCCCACCTTCTAAACCAATCAGCTAAAAGAACAATCATTCCAACCATAACAGTTGTTAAAGTTGCAATTAAGATATCATAATTTTTTACATGCGATAATTCATGGGCAATTACACCCTCTAATTCACTTTTTTCTAGTTTATTTAAAAGCCCAGTAGTCACGGCTATAACTGCATTTTTAGGATTTCTTCCAGTAGCAAAAGCGTTGGGAGAAGGATCATTGATAATATAAATTTTAGGAGTTGGAAGCCCAATAGAAATACACAAATTTTCTACCAATCGATATAATTCTTTATTATCCTCAAACTTAAGCTGATGAGCTCCGCTCATAGATAAAACAATTTTATCACTAAACCAATAGGAAATGAAAGAAGAAATAATGCTTATAAAAACCACAACATATAAAATCATGGAATTTTCCATGGCAACACTAAAAACATAACCAACTAACATAGCAAAAATAAAAAAACCAGTAAATAAAAACCAAGTTTTTCTTTTATTTAGATCGCTATGATTATATAAAGTCATATCTTAAACAATAAATTACCCTGACTAAAATCAAGGTAACTTTATTTTAAATATTTTAATTATTTAAAAAATTTATTATAAACAATTATTACAATTATACCGGCCACCGCTAAAATAGCTAAGGCAGAGCCGATGGGAAAAGAACTCCCACTTGAAAGATAGTCCATAAAATAATAAATTAAAACTTAACTTCAATATTTTTTCTTTGAGAAGCTTCTTCTATCTCAAAAAAATTTCGAAAAGAAAAACCTAATTGCTTGGCAATAATATTAGTCGGAAAAACTTGTAGCTTAGTATTAAAATCCCGAACATTTCCATTATAAAAACGACGAGAAGCTTGAATCTTGTTTTCAGTATCAGCCAATTCTCTTTGTAATTCTAGAAAGTTTTGATTAGCTTTTAAATCCGGATAATTTTCACTTAAAGCAAAAATTGATTTAAGGGTAGAAGATAAATTATTTTCCGCTTTTAGTTTTCCCTCAATATCAGAACTGTTTTGCATTGACATAGCAGAATTTCTAGCCTGAATAACATTCTCTAAGGTTTCTTTTTCGTGAGAAGCATAACCCTTAACCGTTTCCACTAGATTTGGAATTAAATCATAACGCCTCTTTAACTGAACATCGATATCGCTCCAAGCTTCATCAACCCTGTTTTTTAAACGAATTAAACCATTATACATGGAAATGATAGCAATAATTAAAATGAACAAAATTGCTAAAACTACCCAAAGAGCAGTAGACATAAATATTTTTTATTAATTATAAGTAAAGATATTATAACAAAAATGGACTAAAAAAACAAGAATGTTTTTATTTTTTTAAAGAAATTTTAATAATCTCTCCATCAATTTTAAATTCTTTCGCTATTAAGCCATCTTCCATAGGGGCAATCTTCAAATCGGAGCTCAAGGTTTCTTTTCTAATATTTTCAAAAAATGTTTCAATTATGTTTTTTACAAAAATACTATCAGATTCAACCAAGGTTACAGCCAAATCTCCGATTGATAAATTTAAATCTTTTCTCATTAAATTTATAAAACGAATTAACTCTCTCTTTCCGCCCTCTAATTTTAATTCTGGGGTTATCTCAGTATCTATATCAACTTTTAGCTCTTCCGAACCCTCTTTAAATTCAACTGATTTAACATTTAATTCCTCCATTATTAAGCCTGAATAGTTTTTTTGATTAGTTATTTTTAAACCCTTAGCCAAAACAATAGCTTTATTTAAAATCTGTCTAACTTTAATTCCAGCGCTATCTCTTTCTGATAATCCCAGCTCCACAATTCTTCTAACCTCATTCATGGCTTCTAGGCTCTCTTCTTCATTATCATTTTCGATAAAAGACGGCCAAGTTTCTAAGTGAACACTTTTTTCTGAATCAGAAAAATTATAACCAGAAATCTTTTGCCATAAATCTTCTGATATGAAGGGCATAAAGGGGGCCATAACCTTAGATAGGTTCAAAAAAACAAATCTCATAGTTGATAAGGCTCTATTTTTATCTAAATTATCATCACCCTTAAGCCGATCTCTGCTACGACGCAGATACCAGGTAGAAAATTCATCAATAAATTCAGTAATTGGTCGCATCGCTCTATTTAAATTATAACCCAACATAGCTGATTCAACCTCTTTTATTAATCTGTTAATTTTTATTAAAATCCAAAGATCTAAAACATTAGTACTATTTTTATACTCAGAAAAATCATCTTCCAGCAAAGAATCAGAGTACATCTGATAAAAATTATAAATATTATTAATAAGCATAATATTTTTTCTCAAGGCCTCTTCCACTCCCTTTTCAGAAAAATTTAAATTTTCTGCTTGAATAACTGGCGATGAAAGTAAATAAGCCCTTAAAGAATCAGCTCCATATTTATCTACTATCAATAAAGGATCGGGATAATTTTTTAATTTTTTTGCCATTTTTTTTCCATCTTCGGCTAAAACAATTCCATTAACAACAGCATTATTAAAGGCCTGATTTTGTTTTACCCCTCCAGAAATAACGTGAAGATAATAAAACCAAGCCCTAGTTTGATCAATTCCCTCGGCGATAAATTCAGCTGGAAAATTATTTTCAAATTTTTCTTTATTTTCAAAAGGATAATGAAGCTGAGCATAAGGCATTGATCCGCTTTCAAACCAACAATCTAAAACATCTGGGATTCTCTTCATTTTACCACCACAATCTGGACAAGCAAACTCAACCTCGTCAACCACATCCTTATGAATATCGGATATTTTTTGCCCACTTAAATCTTCTAGCTCTTTAACACTGCCAATAACTTTTCTAGCACCACAAGAACACTCCCAAACCGGAATAACGCTAGCCCAAAACCTCTGACGAGAAATAGACCAATCACGAGCACCTTCCAGCCAATTACCAAAACGACCATTCTTAATATGGGCTGGTGACCAATTAATATTTTCAGCTGACTTTAAAAGCTGTTCTTTAATTTTAGTAACAGCTACAAACCAAGAAGAGGTGGCATAATTTATTAAAGGAGTATCGCAACGCCAACAATGAGGATAACTATGTTCATATTTAGCTTTATCAAATAATAAATTTTTTCCAGCTAAATATTTAATAATTTCAATATCAGTTGACATGTGCTCACCACTAGGCTTCACATTTAAACCCGGAAAATCAATCACTTCTTCTTTAAAAGTTCCTTCCATATTAACGTGCTGAATAAACGGCAAGTTATTTTCTTTTCCTAAATTCATATCATCCTGACCAAAAGCAGGAGCAATGTGGACAACCCCAGTTCCGTCTTCGGTGGTAACAAAATCAGCTGAATATATTTTCCAAGCATTTTCTTTTTTTTCTATCTTTTCATCATTTAAATAATAATCAAATAAAGGACGATATTTTTTACCTAATAATTGAGAGCCCTTGAAGTCCTCTAATAACTCAATTTTTTTGTCCTTTAAAACGTCAGATAATCTCTCCTTGGCTAAAATTAATTTTTCAACACTACCATCCTCTTTAACTTGTGCAACCTTAACATAATCAATATTAGCTCCCACAGCCAAAGCCACATTTCCAATTAAAGTCCAGGGGGTAGTTGTCCAAGCTAAAACAAAAGTTCCAGGTTCATCTATCAATTCAAACTTAGATATACAAGAAAGATCCTTAATATCTTGATAGCCCTCAGCTACCTCTGACTGAGACAAGGTCGTTTCACAACGAGGGCAAACATGCATAGACCTATAATCCTTATAAATCAAATCTTTGTCCCATAATTGTTTAAAAACCCACCAAATTGATTCCATAAAAGACAAATCCATAGTGTGATAAGCATTTTTTTTATCAACAAAGCGACCCAATTTATCAGAAACCTTATACCACTCATCAGCATATTCTAAAACCTTGGAACGGCAAGTATTATTAAATTTTTTAATACCAAGATCTTCAATATCTTTTTTAGATTTAGTACCCATTTCCTTTTCAACAATATTCTCAATTGGCAAACCATGACAATCCCAACCCCACTTTCTGTCAACCCGATAACCTTTCATAGTAAAAAATCTAGGAACCACGTCTTTCATGATTTGACCAACAATATGACCATAATGAGGAGTTCCCGTAGCAAAAGGGGGGCCATCATAAAAAACATAATCACCAGCCGGAGAATTTTTTTGCAAGGTTTTTTCAAAAATTTCATTATCTTTCCAAAATTGCAAAACCCTGTCCTCCATTTTTATTTTTTGATCTTGATTATTTCCCATATTTTTATTTTATTATTATATTTATATATTTTTTATTATTCTAACTAATTTAATAACCTTATTCTCTACTTTTTCAACAATACATTCATATTCCCTAATCCTTACCTTCATGCCTTCTTTAGGAATTTTCTTAATTTGAGTTAAAATTATATCCGCTATTGTATCTAAGCCATCCTCCGAAATATTAATATTTAAAAACCTATTAATATCTCGGGCTTCAGTGATACCAGAAACTATAATTTCATTTTTGCCAATTCTTTTAATTAAAGTATCGTCAACATCATGCTCATCAATTATTTCCCCAACTAGCTCTTCAATAATATCCTCTAAAGTAACAATTCCATCAGTTCCGCCATATTCATCCAAAACAACGGCAATATGTATTTTCCTTTTTTGAAATTCTTTTAAAATATTATTAATGATCATTTGCTTAGGCACAAAAACAATTGGACGAATTAAGGCGGAAACATTTTCTTTCTCCCTGCCCTGTCTAAAGGCCAATAAAACATCTTGAGCGTGAACAAACCCCTTAACTTTATCAGGATTCTCTTCTACCACTAAACATCTAGTAATTCCATATTCTTCTATTTTTTCAGCGCACTCTTCTATCAGAGAATTATTTAAAATATAAACTAACTCCACCCTTGGGGTCATAATATCTTCGGCGGTAATATCATTTAAACTAAAAAGTTTTTCAATCATAGCTCCCTCACTTTTTTCTATCGTTCCTTGTTCAACTCCTGTCATAGCCATAGCCTTAAGTTCATCTTCGCTAACCTTTTCTCCTTTGTGCTGACCTACAAACAAATTAGTTATTTTGTCCATAACATACGTAATCGGAGAAAATATTTTTTTAAAAAATAAAATAAAAGGAGAAAAAAATCTAGCCAAAGAATCAGCATAAGAGGAGGCAAAAGCTTTGGGGACAATTTCTCCAGCAATTAAAATTATAATAGTCATGACACCAGTGGTAATCCCAATCACAGCCGAATTAAAATAATAAGAGAAAACAACCGTAGCCAAAGAAGCTGCTCCAATATTGACTATATTATTACCAATTAAAATTGTTATTAATAAAGACCTGGGATCTGATTTTAATTTTTTAACCAATTTAGCATTTTTTCTTTTATTATTTATCATAGTAGATATTCTAGTCTCACTCAAAGACAAAAAAGCTACTTCAGCTGAAGAGAAAAAAGCCGACAAAAATATTAAAATTATTAACAAAGCTATATAATATTCCATAAAAATGTTTTTATAAATCAATTTTTAAATTTTTTATTTTTTTAAATTCTTTACTTTTTAAACCTTTAGGTAAATATTCTTGATTAGAATCATTTTCTACCGGAGTATACTTATAATTTTTAGCATATCCAATACTTTTCATCAACTCAGTAGGAGCATTCCTTAAATGGAGTGGAACTGGTAAAGAACCACTTATTTTAATTTCATCTAAAGTAGCCTGATAAGCTTGATAAACTGCTACGCTTTTTCTTGACTTAGCTAAATAAAGAACGCATTGAGCTAGAGCTAAATTACATTCTGGCAATCCAATTTTAGCACAAGCTTCGTAAGCTGAATTAGCTATCATTAGAGCGCTATTATTAATTAGCCCGATATCTTCACTAGCAAAACGAATCAATCTTCTAGCGATGTACAAAGGGTCTTCACCCGACTCTATCATCCTAACCAACCAATAGAGCGAAGCCTGAGTATCGCTACCTCGAATTGATTTATGTAGGGCGGAAATAATATTATAATGCTCCTCACCATTTTTATCATAATTTAATTGAGGTTTATTAGCAAGCTCTTTTATCAACTCCACTGAAATTTCTCTATCAGACAAATAAATTAACTCTAAAATATTTAAAGACCTTCTAGCGTCGCCACCACTTAAGCTAACAATAAACTTTATTAAATCTTTTTTAATTTTTAAATTTAATTCCCTAACCCCTCTTTCAATTATTTTTATTAAACTTGCCTCATCTAAGCTTTCTAAGACAATAACCTTTAATCTCGATAATAATGAAGAATTAATAGAAAAGCTAGGATTTTCTGTAGTAGCCCCAATTAAAATTAATAATCCTTTTTCTACATAGGGCAATAAAGCGTCCTGCTGAGCTTTATTCCAACGATGAATTTCATCAATAAATAAAACCGTTTTACCACCCAATCTTTGACTAATTTCGGCTTGCTTTACTATCTCCCTCAAATCTTTAATTCCACTATCAGTAGCAGATAAGTTTTTAAATTCGGCTTTAGTCTCTTTAGATATTATATAAGCCAAAGTTGTTTTACCGGATCCCGGAGGACCCCAAAAAACCAAAGAAGGAACTCGATCTTTTTTAATAACTTCCCTTAACCAAGATTTTTTTCCAATTATTTTTTCTTGACCGAAAAAACAATCTAAACTATCTGGTCGAAGCAAACTAGCTATTGGTTCTTTTGGGTTAAATTTTGGCATAATTATTTTCCTTGTTTCTATAATAAAAGAATTTTATAATTTCAGAAAAAATTAAATAAACAATAGAAACAATTAAAATTATTAACAAATGATAAGGATTGGGATTTATAAAGCCAAAGACTTTATGACCAAAAACAGTGAAAGGAATAATAATAGTAATAATAGCGGCAATTAAAGTCAAAGATCCAACTAAAAAAGATGGTCTGCGAGCTCTGAACATAAATTTTCTAGTTCTAATTGAAAACAAGAAAGCCAATTCTGTTAAAATACTAGCTATAAACCAATTAGTTTGTAAAACTTCCGGCGAAATTTTATAAAACATTGCAAAAAATATAAAATCAAAAACCGAGCTTAATATTCCCAAAATCATGGCAATAATAATAATATCTTTAACTTGATATTTTTTAGGAGATAATAATTCTTCTTTATCAACATTGTCAGTGGCTATGGCAATCATTGGAAAATCAGATAATAAATTTAATAATAAAATTTGTAATGGCAACATTGGCAAAAAATCTATCAACAATGAAGCAATAGCCACAGCATAAAAATTACCAAAATTAGAAGCCAAAGTAGACTTAATGTATTTATTGCTATTGGTAAAAATTTTTCTTCCCTCTTTTATTCCCTCAATAATAACATTTAGATCACTTTCTAATAAAACAATATCAGCTGTTTCCCTGGCAATATCAGAGGCGTTTTTAACCACCAAAGAAACCCCAGCAGCTTTCAGGGCCGGAGCGTCATTAATGCCATCACCAATATAGCCAACACTATATTTTTCTTGTAAGCCCTTTATAATATCGAATTTTTGTTCTGGCAAAACCCTAGCAAAAACTTGATATTCCTCTAAAACTTTTTTCTTCTCATTTTCAGATAATCCAATAAAATTTTTAGCTAAAAAAACTTTTTTAGGATCGTCTATCAGCCCAATCTGATAAGCTACTGAACCAGCCACCTCAGCACTATCTCCAGTAATAATCTTAAGTCCAACATTTAAATCTCGAGCATCGATAACTGCTTTTTTAACCGAATCTTTAATCGGATCAGCTAAAGAAATTAATCCTAAAAACTCCAAACTCTTTTCAGCTTCAACTAAATTATTTTTTAAATCATCTAAATTTACTTCTTTCAAGGTTTTCTTAGCGATAGCTAAAACTCTTCTTCCTAAAAACCCTTGCTCTGAAATCCATCTTCTAATATCATCTTTTTGAACATCATTTAAATTATCACATAATTCAAATATAACCTCGGCAGCTCCTCGCACTATCAACTCTAAATTATCATTTTTCACTAAGGCATTATTTCTTTGTCTCTCTGGGTTAAAAGGAGTATCAATTATAAACTCAAATTTAGCTAATTCCTTTTTATCATCCTCGCTCATCTTATCAAAAATAGCTATATCAAAAGGTTCTTTTTTTTCTTCTAGACGAGAAGTCGCCAATCCAGCGTATAACAATATTTTTTTAACTGGATTAATCGAGCTATAAAAATCAATAACGGTTAATTTATTTTCTGTTAAAGTTCCTGTTTTATCGGAACATAAAATATCAATATTGCCCAAATCTTCCACCGAAGACAATCTTTTAACAACTACATCATGTTTGGCTAAATTCATAGCCCCCTTAGAGAAAGAAAAGGTCATAACTAGGGGCAAAGCCTCTGGTATAACCGATATTGCTAAAGCAATTGAAAAAATTGTCAATTCTAAAATATTTAAACCATTTTTAAAGAAAGCATTAAAAACAAACACAAAAATTAAAGTAACTAAAACTAATTTTAAAATAAAAGAACTAAAACGTGAAATCCCCTTCTCAAAATCACTAACCCTCTCAACTTTAGAAGTCAACTTTGAAATACTACCTAAAAAAGTATCTTTGCCAGTAGCTACTACGATAGCCTTAGCCTTACCCCTGATCACTGAAGTTCCAGAAAAACATAAATTAGAGGCTGAAAAACAATTTATATCATCATTTAAAATTCTTTCACCCTGCTTAACTATATTTAGAGACTCTCCAGTTAAAATAGATTCATCAATATACAAATCTTGCGACTCTATAATCCTTAAATCTGCTCCAATTTTATCTCCGGTCTCCAATTCTAAAATATCCCCGACTACCAGCTCTTGACTATCAATCATTTGTTTTTTACCATCTCTAATTACCCCCGATTTAATCTTAATAAAATTCTTTAATAACCTAACAGTATTTTCTGATTTAAATTCCTGAAAAAAGCCTAAAATAGTATTTATAGCAATAAACAATAAAATCATACCACCTTCAATATATTGACCAAGCAGAAAAGATAGGACAGCGGCTATCAATAATAAATAAATAAAAGCCGATTTAAATTGTTTTAAAAATATTTTCCACCATTTAAAATCTTTATCCGGCAGATTATTTAGACCATTTTTTTCTAAGCGAGTTTTTGCCTCAACCGAGCTTAATCCTTTATCAATATCACTTTCAAAATCTAAAACTACCTGATGAGAATCTTTTTTAGCTAATCCTAAAATTTTCATAAATTTTTTATAAATAACGTAATACTATTATACTAAAATTACCTTTAATTTCAAGGGGTTTAATTCAAAGGAAAAAACAAATAAAACACCCTCTAAGCTTTGAAATTAGGTAAAATAATTTTAAATTTTGTACCTCGCCCGACCAAGCTAATAACCGAAATACTTCCAGAAAAATCAGCCTCAATAATTCTCTTAACAATAGATAGGCCCACTCCACAATGACTAGAATTATTATTTTTTGAAGAGAAAAATGGTTTAAAAATATTTTTCAAAACGCTACTTGCCATTCCCTTGCCACTATCTTCTACAATTAATTCTATTTGACGACAACCGCATTTTTTACGCTTAATTTCTTGAGCTAAAATTAAAATCTCTTTATTATTCTGGCTTACATCAAAGGACTCTATGGCATTATTTATTAAATTTAAAATGACTTGGCCAAATTTAATTGGATCACCAAAAAGATTAATATCCTTTTTAATCATTATTTTTACTTTAATATTATTTTTAATAAAACCATATTCTAAAATTAATAAATTTTTTTTAATCTCACCCAATAAATTAAATTTAATTTTATATTTACCAATTTGACACTGATTTTTAAATGACTTTATTAAAAGATTAGCTCGATAATTTATTTTAAAAATTTTAACAATAAACTTATTTAACTCTTTATTGTTTTTAAATTTTTCCATCATTCGATACAAGGCTAAATTAGAAGAGGTTAAAATATTAGATAGGTCATGATAAACTCCTAAAGAAATTTGACCAGCCCCCGCCAAACCATTGATTTTAGAAACTTTTAAAAAATATTCTTCTATTTTCTTATTATATTTATTTAACATTTTTTTATTTTTATTTTTATTTTTTACTAATTTAGCTAATAATATAAAAATTAAAAAATTAATAGATAAAAAAGATATCAGGCATATCAAGCAAATTAATAAAAAATTATAACCGCATCCCTCAACATAAAAAATACAAGACAAAAAAGCCAATAGGGTTAAGAAATTTATCAAAATCACTCCCCAAAAAACTCGGCAATACTTAGCAAGGCTCATTTTTTTAAAAAATTAATTTTTAAGATTTTAAATATAAAATATCAGACCTAAAATAAAATAAAAATTAATTTATAATAAATTTAAATTAAATAAGCGGCTATCAGGCCGCTTATTTAAAGTTATATTTAATTATTTTTCCTATACAATTATTTTCTTTACTTGAAAAAAAACATGGATAATATTTTTTAAAAATACTAGATTTAATTAAAATATCAAAATAAAATTCTGTTTTTAATTTAATAAATTTATCAGAAATATTTTCAATTAGAACATTGAGACTATTATATCTTTGTAAAATTTCTTGTTGATATTTTTTTTCCATCTTTTCGGATAATTGACGTAATTTTGCTGAACGACTCTTTATTTCACTGGGAATTACTTTATCTGGAAAATAAAAAGCTGGAGCTTTTTCATGAGCCGAAAAAGAAAAAACATGAATTTTGGAAAAACCAATTTCTTGACAAAATTGAAAGGTTTCTTGAAAATCTTTTTTATTTTCTCCTGGAAAGCCAACAATAACATCAGTTGTTAGCGAAATATTAGGAATTTTTTTTCTAATTTTTTTTATTTGATTAAAAAAATATTTTTTGCTATAAGGTCTGTTCATTAAACGTAAAATTTTATCACTACCAGACTGCAAGGGGATGTGTAAATGACGACACATTTTATTATCTTTAAAAATTAAATCAATAATTTCATCACTAACCTCAGTAACTTCGATAGAACTAAGCCTAACCCTCCCCAAACCTCTAATTTCTAAAATTTTTAAAAGCAATTGATATAAATTTTCTTTCTTTTTTAAAAAATCTTGACCATATAATCCCAAATGAATTCCTGATAAAACAATTTCTTCAAAACCATTAATTACGGCCCTTGATATTTCTGCTATAATCTCTTTACTAGATCTACTATTTAATGGTCCCCTGGCAAAAGAAATGATACAATAAGAACAAAATTGCTGACAACCATCCTGGACTTTTATAAAATAACGACTCCGATCTTCGATGGGGTTAAAGTAGCTAATATATTTTTTTTCTTGAATGTTTTTAGAAAAAAAATTAGGCCAAATATTTTTAAAATCATCTATAATATCTTCGTACTCCTTGGATACAGAAATCAAGTCCACATCCAAATCATTAATTTTATATATTCTAGGCCAACAACCAATTAAAGCTATTTTGGCTTTGGGGTTATTCTTCTTTAATACATTAATTAATCTTCTAGCTTTTAAAATAGCATTTTTTGTTACTGAGCAAGAATTAATAATGATAAGATTAGGCTCTTTATCTGATAAAAAAAGACCAAAATTAACCAATAAGCTGGTTAAGGTGGCTGAATCATATTGATTAACCTTGCATCCTAGAGTATGAATTTTAAATTTTATTTTTTTATTTTTTTCCATGATAAAGCTAAAATAAAAATATTATTTTTATTATAACAATAATGGCTAAATTTTCCAAACAAAAAAACGTTAAAAACGTTTTTTATGAGCCGCCTGTCGGGTTCGAACCGACGACCTACTGTTTACAAGACAGTCGCTCTGGCCAGCTGAGCTAAGGCGGCTGATTTGTGCGCCCAGCAGGATTCGAACCTGCGACCTTCTGCTTAAAAGGCAGCTGCTCTACCAACTGAGCTATGAGCGCAAAAAATAAAACATTGTCATAAATACAATATTTATGATTGTTTTTATTATAAACAAAAAAAATATATTTGGCAAGGCCAAAAAATAATAAGGCAAAAATGGGGATATTTGTTTGAATTAAAATACAAACAACCCCTAACTAAAAATTTTTCTGCCTTTACTACGGCCGGATATAATTTTTATGGAGAGGGCAACTACCTGTTTAGCATAGGAATAAGCTATCTCTTTTAAAAACAATTTTAAAAAGCTGCCAAAATGGTAGCTTTTTTCTTTGTCAAAACTATTTAATAATTATATGAATAAAAAGTGAATTATTAGGGGAAAAATAAGCTTGAAAAATAAACTTAACTAAGATATTATATAAACATGACTAAAAAAGAAAAAAATTCAATTGGTAAATTACCACCCCAAAACATTGAAGCTGAACAATCCTTAATTGGCTGTTTATTGTTAGATAAAGAAGCTATCTATAAAGTTACTGATGTTATTAATGCCGAGGATTTCTATCATAATAGCCACAAAGAAATATTTCAGGCTATGGTTGATTTATTTGCCAACCAAGAACCAATAGACATCATAACCTTATCAAATAAATTAGAAGAAAAAAAATTAATCAAAGAAATTGGAGGAAGAAGTTATTTAGCTCAATTATCAAACACCGTAGCAACTTCGGCCAATACCGTCTATTATGCCAACCTAATACAAAAGAAGGCCACTCTAAGAAGGTTACAAGTATCAGCTAGTGAGATTATGGATCTCAGCTTTGAAGAAGAAAGAGAAATAGATGAGGTTTTAGATCAAGCTGAAAAAAAAATATTTAGTGTTTCTAGAAAATATTTAAAAAATTCATTTTTAGGAATAGATAGCTTATTATCAGATGCCTTCGAGAGAATCGATGAGCTTCACAAAAGAAGTGGAAAATTACGAGGACTTTCTACTGGTTTTTATGACTTAGATAATTTATTAGCCGGTCTACAAAAATCAGATTTAGTAATCTTAGCCGCTCGCCCTAGTGTGGGTAAAACCTCTTTAGCATTAGATTTGGCCCGACAAGCTGCTATAAAAAATAAAGCTGGGGTTGGTATTTTTTCTTTAGAAATGAGTAAAGAGCAATTAGTAGATAGGATGCTTTGCGCTCAAGCTAATGTTAATTTATGGAAAATG
Source organism: uncultured Gammaproteobacteria bacterium (assembly GCA_964567645.1). GTDB lineage: Bacteria > Patescibacteriota > Patescibacteriia > Patescibacteriales > UBA12465. The sequence continues at coordinate 8,318 of CAZMNE010000002.1, read as the reverse complement.
AGAACTGGAAATTTATCGGATAAAGATGAAGATAACGACTTTTCTAAAATAGCCGAAGCCATGGGGTTATTATCAGAAGCCCCTATCTATATAGATGATTCTCCCAATGTTTCAGTCATGGAAATTAGAGCTAAATGTCGTCGACTTCAATCAGAAAAGGGATTAGGATTAATTGTAATTGACTATCTTCAGTTAATGGAGGGTCGAGGAAAATACAGCGATAACAGAGTTCAAGAAATATCAGAAATTAGTCGCGGATTAAAAGGAATTGCTAGAGAATTAAATATTCCAGTTTTAGCTTTAGCTCAATTATCTCGTGCCGCCGAACAGCAAACTGGAGCTTCTATTCCAAGATTATCTCATTTAAGGGATTCTGGATCTATCGAGCAAGACGCTGATGTCGTTATGTTTATCTATAGAAAAGCGGCTGATAGAGCCTTTAATATTCAGGATCTAACAATGGAGGAAAGATATAAAGCCGAAATTCATATAGCCAAGCATCGAAATGGACCAACTGGAAAAGTGGATTTATTCTTCTCCGAAGAAACTGCTAGTTTTAAAAATATTAGTAAAAACCATGATTAAAATAATAATTAATAAATAAAATTATGTTTAACAAATTAAAACAACTAAAAGATTTAAGAAGCCAAGCTAAAACAATGCAAGGAGCTCTATCAGAAGAAAAAGTAGAGCTTGAAAAAAATGGTATAAAAATGACCATGAATGGAAATATGGAAATTTTAAGCTTAACTATTAATACTGACTCCAATAAAGAAGAGCTTGCTAAAAATTGTAAGGATATTTTTAATAACGGAATTAAAAAAACCCAAAGATTAATGGCTAAAAAAATGCAAGAAATGGGTGGATTTCCTGGATTAAGCTAAGAATATTGTGGAATACCCAAAATCAATCGAAAACTTAATAAAACAATTCTCCTCCCTACCAACCGTCGGAAGAAAAACAGCTGAACGTTATGTTTTTCATTTATTAAAGCAAAAATCTAACCAAATAAAACTATTTTCTAAATACTTAATTGAAATAATCGACGGCTTCACCGTATGTCAAAATTGTTTATCTCCTTCTGAAAAAAATCCTTGTGAAATATGCTCAGATACAAAAAGAAGAAATGATTTAATCTGTTTAGTGGCTAATTTTCAAGATCTTTTAGCTATAGAAAACACTAAATTATATAACGGAAAATATTTTATATTAGGGGGGCTAATAAATTCGGTTGAAGAAACTGGCCCGGAAAACTTAAATATTAAATTATTAGTTAAAGAAATAAATTCTAAATTAAAAAATAATTCAAAAATTGAGGTAATCCTAGCACTTAGTCCAACAATGGAAGGAGAGTCTACTTCCCTGTATTTACAAAACTTATTAAAAAACCCCAAAATAAAAATAACTAAATTAGCCAGAGGGCTATCGACTGGAATAAGCCTAGAATATGCTGATGAAAACACCCTAGCCAATGCCCTAAAATTTAGAGGAATTATTCAAAAATAAGAAAACAAAAAAAGAAGCTTAATTAATTTAAGCTTCTTTTTTGTCTATAATTAAGAAATCTTATTTATCTTAACCTGACTAAACTGTTGACGATGTCCAATGCTTCTCTTATATCTAGTCTTGTTTTTGTATTTTACTACTAGAATTTTTTTTCCTTTGCCATTAGACATTAATTCTGCTTCAACCTTTTCCCCTAAAGAAGGTGCTCCTAAGTCTAGCGAGCTACCATCAGTTTCGGCTATCATCAAGGTTTCAAATTTAATTTTTTCACCTGGCTCCACTGAAAGCTTTTCTATCTTCAAAGTATCGCCCTCCTTAACCTTGTATTGTTTTCCACCGGTTTTAATTACTGCAATTTTTGCCATATTTTTTTTATTATTTTATATTTTAATAATCATATAATACCAAATAATCTATAATTGTCAAGAAAATTACTCAACTCTATAAATATCAGCTCCTAATTTTCTTAAACGTTCATCAAGTTTCTCATATCCTCGATCAATTTGATAAATATTATCAATCTCAGTACTACCCTTAGCTATTAGTGCAGCAATAACTAAACCAATGCCAGCTCTAATATCAGGACTAATCAATTTCTTACCATACAGCTTACTGGGCCCAGAAACAAGAACACGATGAGGATCACACATAGTAATATTAGCCCCCATTTGAGATAACATATCAGTCCAAATCAAACGCCTATCATAAATTGTCTCATGAATTAAAGAACTGCCCTTAACCTGGGTCATCAAAACTAAATAAGGTGATTGTAGATCGGTTGGAAATCCCGGATATTCATGAGTTTGTATATTATATGGTTTCAAATTATTGCTTTTTTTCATTTTTAACCAATTTTTACCAAATTCAAAATTAACTCCGATTTTTTTAAAGATAGTTAATAATGCTTCTATATGTGAGGGATCACAATCTTTGATAGTAATTTCAGAATTTGTAGCTGCAGCCATAATAGCAAATGAACCGGTCTCTATTCTGTCTGGCATTATTTTAATAGAACCTCCTTTAATATGCTTAACTCCTATAATAGTAATATTTGGAGTTCCTGCCCCGCTAATCTTAGCCCCGCATTTATTTAAATAATCGGCTAAGTATTTTATTTCTGGCTCCATGGCACAATTTCTTAAAATAGTTTTTCCCTCAGCCAAACAAGCTGTCATCATTAAGCTCTCAGTAACCGTAACCGAAACCTTAGAAAAGAAAAATTCGCATCCTTTTAATTTTTTAGCTTTTATATGATAAAAGCGATCATCCATCTTTATTTCGGCTCCCAAGGCTTTAAATCCATCTAAAAATAAATCAATAGGTCGACCACCAGCTCCAATAACACACCCTCCTGGATGAGGAAATCGTACTTCTTTAAATCTAGCCAATAAAGGACCAACAAACATTACTGAGGTTCTAAATTTATCTGCCAACTTAGCCGGCAAATCAGTTGTTTTTGGTTTTTTAGCTTCAATAACATATTTACCACCGGCCTTCTTCACTAAAAATCCCAATTCTGAAATTAATTGCAAAGATTTCCCAATGTCTTCAATCTGTGGAAGATTACTAATTGTCATTGGTTCAGATGATAAAATAGCAGCTGGAATAACCTTTAAAGCTAAATTCTTAGCACCTCTAACCTTTATTTCACCGGACAATTTTCTTTGCCCTTTAATTATAAATTTTGACATAAAAATATTTTAAATAATTAAATTATTGAACAAATAACCGAAAAAGACCCTCTTGTGCATCGTTTTTTCCGGAAAAATATAAAATACTGCTTTTTTTATCTAGAGATATATTGGAAACATCATTTAATGAAACGATTTTAATAGAATATTTATCATATTTTAAATCTAAAATAACAATATCTCTATCAGTAGAATAAATTATATAATTTTTAGGATGCCAAATTAAACTTTTTATCATTTCTTCAAACCTACCTAATAAAAACTTCTCTGCCAAAACAGAATTGAAAGAATAAATTTCAAAACCCGAAAAATAAATAAAATTATTAGAATCAATAAAATCAAAACCCTCCACATCATTGACTACTGACCAATAAGAATTAAATTTAGAAGATGTATTAATAATATAAAAATTTTTAAAATCTTTATTATAAATATATACAAAAGCTGAAGCTCCTGGATTTATTATTTGATATTTGTCAGACATTGGCAAATCTATTTCTCTAATTAATTCTTTGTTTTTATAAGAATAAATTTTAAAAGAAGACTTGTCCTTATCTTTTGTTATAAAAAAATAAAATCCATTATAAAAATCATAGTCAATAACATTCTCTAAAGAAAAAATCATCTCCTGCTTTTCTGAAAATAAATTATATCTTTGTAATCCGTTATTAATATAAAACAAATCATCCCCTTTTATTTTAGGCTGAATCAATCTCTTATCACTTAAAAAAGATAAATCAATGTATTTGTTTTTAGAATAATCAAAAATCAAAGAATTATTTAACAAAACTCTCTTTGAGTCTAAAAAATCTATACTATCAATCCCCTCTCCTAAATAAATTTCTTGACCTGACTTTAAATCTATTAATCTTTTTTCATTATCTAAAATAATTTTTTGCGCCCCATAATTAAATTCAATATCACTGACAGCTGAATTAAAGAAACTTACTGGCAAGTCTTTTTTAAATAAAACAATATCCTCCATATAAGTGGATTGCCCAGGATTAATATAAAATTTTTGCTGCCAAGGCCAATATCCGTCAAAATTTAATGTCAACATATATTCTCCTGGCAATAAATTTTTTATTTTATAAGGAGTCTTTATTTTTTTATTTTTGTTTATTTCATCGTCAAAAAAAAGACCATTTGATTGTCTAGTTATAAAAATATCAGCACCTCTTGGTAAAGAATCAACTGCCAATATTCCAGTTTTTTGAATCAAAGATTGTCCCTTTATAATACTATAGAAAGATATTTTATACCCTGAGGCATATAAAGAAAAAACTGTTGTCAATATTACAAAAACAACAAAGAAGATAAAAAATAAAAAATTTCTAAAACGATAAGACATATATTATTAAAAAGTGGAAGATAGATCACTAATAAATTTCTTTAAATCTTCCTTAATTTCTCCATCCTTGATACCTAATTTTAAAGTAGCCTTAATAAAGTTTAACTTGTTTCCGGTATCAAGCCATTCTCCTTCAATTTTTTTTCCATATAACGGACGATTGTTTTCTAACATTAAATCAAAAGCATCAGCTAAACGAATTTCTCCGGACTTACCACCCTTCATATCTCTTAGGGTTGTAAAAATTTCTGGAGTTATAACATATAGCCCCACTGCAGCTAAATTAGATGGAGCCTTATCAATGTCTGGTTTTTCAACAAATTTCTTAATTTCATAATCTCCGTTGCCCAAATCTAGCCCATCAATAACACCAAATTTATCAACCTCATTTTTATCAACCTCAGATAACCCAATAATTGGATCCTGATAACGATTATATAGATCAATAATTTGTTTTACTGGGGAAACTGGAGCGTCATATAAAGTATCACCAAACATAATAAGAACTGGTTCATCGAAAACTAAATGAGAGGCACAATTAATAGCATGGCCATCTCCCAGCGGAATTGCTTGGCGAACATAAGAAAATTTAGCCAAAGAATCAATTTTTTTAATTTTAGCTAATAAATCTGTTTTATTTTTTTCAACTAAAGTATGTTCTAATTCAAAAGAAAAATCAAAATGATCCTCGATAGCCCTCTTTCCCCTACCAGTAACAAAAATAATTTCTTCAATTCCAGCTGCCACAGCATCTTCTACTAAATACTGGATGACCGGCTTATCGACCACTGGAAGCATTTCCTTGGGTTGAGCTTTAGTGGCTGGTAAAAACCTAGTTCCAAAGCCAGCCACAGGCATAATAGCTTTTTTTATCTTTTTAGTAGTATTCATATTTTTAAAATTATTTTAATTAAATTATTTTCTAAAACCCCATTTTTTAAAATATTTAAACCAAGATTTAATATGTTCCTGGGCTAATTTGTCTTTAAAAACTGAGAGGTACCAAGGATATTTAGCACTCTCCCTAGCATGATGATGGATAACTTCAGCTTCAGGATTATAAACAACCTTTTTATCAGCTTTCCAGGCCCGACGACAAACATCAATATCTTCAAAATACATAAAGAATCTTTCATCAAAACCCTCAAACCCATCTTTTCTAATCAGCAAGCAAGACCCCATCAACCAATCCACCTCTTTTATTATATCATGAGAAAATCCTTTCATCAAAAACCAGTCCAAGTGTTTTTTAAAAAATCTCCCCAAAAATGTTCTTCTAAATATTGGCGTCCAGGGGCGAGGAAAATAAGAGCATGACAATTGAAGGCTTAAATCAATATTTAAAAGCCTAGGGCCAACAATATAAACATCTGAATTATTTTTAATATAATTTAACAAAATTTTAATAGAATTCTTTTTTAGAATTGTATCAGGATTTAAAATTAAAACAAACTCTCCTTGAGATATTCTTATTCCTAGATTATTACCACCCCCCATTCCTAAATTTTTATCGCTCTCTACTAATTTAAAATTTATAATATTTTTTTGTAAATCCCTTAAATCATCTCCAGAATTATTTTCTATAACAATAATTTCATAAGAAATGTTTTCCAAATCAGATTCAGCAATTGATTTCAGACAAGCACGAAGCTTCTCTTTGGATCTATAATTAACAACGACAATTGAAATATCCATATATTTATCTATTAAAACCTAAACAATTTAATAATAAACTTTATAATAATAAAATAAAATTCAAAAAAATAATTTCCTATTTTTAGAGCCGAACTTTCAATCTCTTGATAAAAAATTTTACCTGAAATTTTATCAATCAATTTATAATCTTTAATCTTTCTATTTTTTTGAATTTTTTTTCTATCTTTAATAATCCTATTAATGTGACTAAAATTAAAAAAATAAAACCAAACAGAAATTTTTTTAAAAAACCAATTATTTTTTAAAGAAAAATAAACATGACCCAACTCCATTATTAAAAAAGCTGGAAAAATTAAAATCAATGTTGGTAGGCTATAATTTTTTAATATAGTTATAATTCTATTTCTATCCATATAATAATATTTAGAAATAGAACGACCAAATTCATATTTATGATAAACCACCGAATTGCTTGCTAAAACACAACGATAATTAGCCAACCAAGCTCTCCAACCCAGATCCTGGTCCTCATTATACATAAAATAACTCTCATCAAAAAGACCAATCTCTTTTAAAACTTCTGATTTAAAAAGAACAGCTGCTCCAGAGGGATAATGAATGTCTATATTGCTTAAATTGTCAGATTTTATAAATTTTTCTCGATAATTATTACAATAACCAAAACCTAAAAAATGAGTATTATTACCCAAACTATTTATTAAATCTTTTTCTGGCCAGAGCATTAAACGAGATTGAACCACTCCAATTTCTTTATCAGACTCAGCTACCCTTATCAGCTCTGATATAGCCCCCCTATCATCAATTATGGTATCCATGTTTAATAAAACTATATATTTACTCCCAACCCCTAAAGCAACTCTAATAGCATCATTATTCCCCTTGGCAAAACCATCGTTAGTAAAATTTCTTATAATGCTAGCCTCGGGGGCTTGGCTAGATAAAAAATTATAGGACGCCTCCTCACTAGAATTGTCAACTATATATAAATCAATATTATCAAAACAGTCTTGCCTTCTTATACCAGCCAAGCAATCAACTAAATATTTATTAGCATAATCTTTATAATTTATCAAAATGATTGCTATTTTTTTATCCATTTAAATTCTATTTAATTTTAGATAAAGGGGAAAAAAATATCGCTAAAAATTTTCCTATCGGCCAAAAAATTTTTAAAATATAATACTGCCAAGCAGGGTGCCATTTTTTAAAATATTTTAACATCGAATTACAAAAATATTTTTGAGCCCTGCCTTTTTTTAATAATGAAAAGCTTTGTCCCACATAATCTAAACAAAAAGTATTAGGATTAAACCAAACCTCTCCCCCCATTTTATAAACCTGACGACAAAAGTCAACCTCTTCAAACCAAACAAAATATCTCTCATCTAGCAGAGGTAATCTCAATCCACTAATTTTCTGGAATGATTTCTTATTGATCATAAAAAAAGAACCTCTAACTGAATCTACCTTTTGAGCTGAATTATAATCAAAATCAGAATATAGATAAGAGCGAATTATATTAGGAAAAACATGAGGAAATTTTAAAATAATAGCTAATTGATCTAATAATCTAGGAAAACGACGAATATGTTTAATTATCTTATTATCGCTATCAACCAACAAGCAACTAGAAACTATGGCCTGATTATTTTTTTTAGCAAATATTAAAGAATCTATTAAAGTTTCTGGAAAAACCTGCATATCAGGATTAAGCAATAAAATAAAATCACCACCGGCCCTATTAATTGCTAAATTATTGGCTTTGGCAAATCCTAAATTTTGGTCATTTTTTATTAACTTAACTTGTGGAAAAAATTCTTCTACCATTTCGGACGAACCATCAATAGAGGCGTTATCTACCACAAAAACCTCAAAAGAAAAATCCCCCCGAGAAGTAAAGAGAGTTTCTAAATTCTTTTTTAATTTTTCTTTGACGTTATAAGAAACGATAATTATTGATAAATCCATATAAACTATTTTAATATTTTTATTAATTTTAAGCGATCACTATGGCCACTAATAATAGAGATATTACTCTTAGAAGTCATAAACTCTTTGGCTAAAAATTTTATTAACTCCTTATTAGCTTTATT
>CAZMNE010000001.1:47977-60959 GCA_964567645.1 uncultured Gammaproteobacteria bacterium | reverse complement strand
TGTGGATTATTTAATAAATAATGGTTTAATTTCCAAAACAATGTGGACTAATACAGCCTATTGTTTTTTTTCTGAAAATAGTGTAAACTGTTAATATTAAACAAGACGTTTTCTATATTCTTACGCAAAATTCAAAAATGTTCGTAAAGAGTTAGATCAAAGGTCGACTTGTTTTTTTATAAATTTGCATAAGAATATTAGTATGAAAAAATTATTTGTAGGTAGTTTACCTTTTGCAATCAAAGATGATCAATTGAAAGATTTATTCTCTCAAGCCGGTACAGTAGAATCAGCCATAATTATCATGGATAAAATGACTGGTCGTTCTAAGGGTTTCGGTTTCGTTGAAATGTCTTCTGATGAAGAGGCTAGTAAAGCTATTGAAATGCTTAATGGTTCTGACGTTGAAGGAAGAAACATTATCGTTAGTGAAGCTCGTCCTCAAGAAGATCGTCCTCGTTCTAACTTCGGTGGAGGAAGAGGTGGTTTTAACGGAGGAGATAGATTTGGAGATAGAAATTAATTTTTCTTTACATATCAAAAAAGACAACTCAATTGAGTTGTCTTTTTTTGTGATAAAATTTTTAAATATTTATTCAATTATTCTTATTTTTAATTTTTCAACACCTTTTTCAGTGATACCTAGTTTTTCTGCTCCAGCATAGGAAAGGTCAAAGTCCCTACCTTGAATATATGGACCTCGATCTTCAACTACGGCGTATAGGACTGTATTATTTTGAGGGTTTATTATTTCTAGCCTTGTTCCAAATGGTAATGTTTTATGAGCAACAATATGCTCGTTATACATATCAAATATTTGGCCATTAGCCATTTTTCTTCCATGAAACATAGCTCCATACCAACTAGCGGAAGCATAAAAATAATCTTTTTCAAAGAAATCAGCTGAAATATTTAAATTATTGTTATAATATAGCTCAGTTGGCTTATTAAGATTATTTAAAGCTGTTAAGCTCGGTAAAGAGAATATTCCTAATAAGAGTAATTGTCCTATTGTTGTTATTAATATTTTTTCTTTCATTTTTTATAAAAAATTATTTTTTTGTTAGCACGAATCCCTAACATACACTATTTACTATAAAATGTCAACCCCAAAAGCTTCAAAATATTGCTTTATTATTTTTTTGATGTTAATATTTCCTTATTATGAATTTAATTAATTTAGATAAATATTTTTTAGATCAGCCTAGATTTAGATTGGGGCAAGCTAAAAAATTAATTTTTAAAGATTTTATTGAGGATTGGTCGCAAGCCTCAGTTTTTTCTTTGGAACTGAGAGAGAAATTAAATAAAGAATTACCTTTAAGGATAGAGAGTCAATTATTTATATCTAAGGATGGTAAGTCAGGGAAGGCAATTCTAGTTTTAGAAGATGGATCTAAGATTGAAACAGCCTTAATGATTCATCCAGGGAATAGAAATACGGCTTGTCTTTCTTGCCAGGTTGGTTGTCCTCTGGCTTGTAAGTTTTGTGCCTCCGGAAAAAGTTTTAAAAGAAATCTAACAATTGATGAAATATTATTACAAGCTATATTTTGGGGAAGATATTTAAAATCAAAAAAATTTGGTAATTTAACTAATATTGTTTTTATGGGTAGCGGTGAGCCATTTTTAAATTATCAAAATGTTTTTAAATCTATAGATTATTTAAATAATCCTGAATATTTTGACATTTCTTCTAGAAAAATATCAGTTTCTACCATCGGTATAGTTGATGGAATTAGAAAGATGAGTAACGAAAAAAATAAAGTTAATTTAGCTATTTCTCTGCATTTTACTGATGACAAAACTAGAGCTAATATTATGCCCGGAACTAGAAAATATCCATTAAAAAGGTTGTTTGAGGCCATTGATTACTATATTGAAAAAACTAATCGTAAGGTTATGTTTGAGTATATGATGATTAAAGACATTAATGATTCGATTAAAGATGCTGAAAATTTAGCTATTTTAATGAAAAAGCCTTTATATGTAGTAAATCTTATAAAGCACAATGAAACAGGGATTTTTGAGTCTTCAGATAATAAAAATATTATTAAGTTTAAAAATATTTTAAAACGAAGGGGTGTTGAAGTGGTGGAAAGATTTCGTCTTAATCAAGATGTTTTAGGGGCTTGTGGTCAATTAGTTAGCAAATAAGAACCAAGACTTGACAATAGTATTAATATTTTCTATAATATCTTTACAATCAATAAATCGCAGACAGCCAGCCTTTGGTTTTAAACCAATATAAGCCTTGCCGAGATTAAAATAAATTAGTTTTTATTTTGTAGTCTGCTTTTTGCAGATTTTTTATTTATTAATAATATTTAATTAAAATAATATGCCAAAGAATAAAGAGCAGAAAAAAGAAATTTTAAGAGACTTAGATGAAAAGATTAAAAAATCTAAGTCTATTATTCTGGCAACCTTTGATGCCTTAGAGGTAAAAGATAACGAAGAGTTGCGTAATAATTTAAAAAAAGAAAGTGGAGAATACTATGTTTCCAAAAAAACTTTATTAGACCTAGCTTTTAAAAACAATAGTTTATCTGATATTGATATTAAAAGTTTGCCAGGAAAGGTAGCGGCAGTTTTTGCTTACGAAGATCAAGTTTCTCCAGCTAAAGTGGTTTTTAATTTTAAAAAAGACCATGAGGGGAAAATTGATTTTGTTGGTGGAATTTTGGATGGCAAGATGATTTCCAAGGAAGATGTGGAAAATTTAGCTAAATTGCCTTCAAAACAAGAGTTATATGCTAAGTTAGTCGGATCCCTAAATGCTCCCGTTTCTGGCTTCGCTAATGTTTTAGCGGGAAATTTGAGAGGATTGGTCACTGCTCTAAAGGCTATTGGTGATAAAAAATAATTTATTTAAATAAAAATTAAAAATTAATTTAATATTCATCTCCTAATAAAATAATATTTTAGATGAATTAGAAAAATTATGTCAGAAGAAAAAAAAGTTGTTGAGGTCCCAGCTAAATTTAAATCATTAGTTGAGGAAATCGAAAAAATGAGTGTTTTAGATTTAGCCGAATTGGTTAAAATCCTAGAAGAAAAATTTGGTGTTTCAGCTGCTGCTCCAGCTATGATGGTTGGTGCTATGCCTGGTGCTGGTGCTGCTGAAGCTGTTGAAGAAAAATCTAGCTTCGACATTGAGTTAACTGAAGCTGGTGCTAATAAAATTGCTGTTATTAAAGTTGTTCGCGAAATAACAGAGATGGGTTTAAAAGAAGCTAAAGATTTAGTTGATGGAGCTCCTAAAGTAATTAAAGAAGGAGTTAAAAAGGAAGAAGCTGAAGAAATTAAAAAGAAAATTGAAGAGGCTGGAGGAAAAGCAACTTTAAAATAATATATTTTTGTTAAAAAAAGAAGAGGTTTTAAACCTCTTCTTTTTTTATTAACATTTTTGTCGCTATAGTATTAGATTTATTTCGTAAATTATATTTTCATTTAAAAGGTAGGCCTTTTTTTGTTCTTCATTTATAACTAAATCTTTTAAATCGTTAAATTTATCAGAAGAATATTGATTAACAAATATTCCTTTTTCTCTGGTATAAACTATTAATCTTTTTTGATTTTTATCTATTATAAAAATATAATTATCGCTTAGCCTTATTATTTCAGAGCTGTTTAAAGCGGGGTCAATGATGTCAATTTGAAATTTCTCCTCTTTACCCTCCAAGTATCTAAATACTTGTCCGTCTTGATTTAAGATATAAATACTAAAATCAATAGCTAGGCTAACTGGATTAATATTGGAATTATCTTTTAGCCATTTAGTTGGAGAGGAAAACTCATTGCCAATTTTTGAATATTTAATTATTTGATTTGTTTCATTATTGATTAGATAAGGTCTATTATTATAAATATCAAAGGATTCAATAGCTTCTCGATTTTCAATATTTATCTTAGTGAAAGTAATTTTTTCTTCTGAGTCTATGGTTATTATTTGGTCTTTGGTTAGAAAATAGGAATTATTATTTACATCATCAGCCGAGATAGGATTATCTCCTTGAATTAAATCATTTTCGGACAATTTTCCGATAATATTATCTTTTAAATTAAGGCTATAGATTGATTTATTTTCTGAATCAAGGGCATATATTTTTTGATTTTCATTTGATAGTGCAATTGCCTTAGTGTTGGCATTCCCATTTATGACAGAGAAATTAGCTATTTCATTTGGTTCTGAAATTTTTATCATCTTTTGAATTTGATTTATTTGTTCTTCTAATTTTTTTTCTAGATCAGAATAATTTTTTATTTTATTTTTTTCTTTATCGCTTAAAGAATTCATTAAACTTCTTAATTCTTCAATGATCTCCTTAGCTTTAGCTTCGTTATTATATAACAGGGAGGAATCTATTTGATTTTGTTTTTGGATTATTTGTTCTTCAAGTGTTGAAGTGGTTTCTTCTATAAAAACTTTTTGATTTTTATTTTTTTGAAAATAGAGTTTAGTTAAAAAAATTAACAATAAAATACCTAATAATATTAATAATATTTTTTTAGTTTTTGATTTTTTTACATCCACAATAGGTAATTCGTTGTTATTTTTTTCCTTTTTTATTTTCGTCTTTTTAATATTTTTTAATAATTTTGCCAAATATTTAAAAATATTTATTTTACTTAAAAAAATATTAATATTTTTATTAAAATTTTCCTTGTCTATGTTTCCGGGCGAATTTAAAAGTTTTTCAGTTGTTTTTTCGGTTAAAGAGATGTCAGATTCACAATATTTAAATTTTTCTTTTTCTGATTCGTTATTGAAATTTTTTATTATTATTCCAGAAAAATTAGAATAATTATTTATTTTTTTTAATAAGTTTTTTATTTGCTCGGTAGCACCTTCTAGTTTTAATTCTTCTAATATCTTTATTGAGTCTTCGTTTAATAAGTACTCCGATAGAGAAGCGTTAGTAAAAACGGTATAAGAGTTGTTTGGCAATTCTCCACTAATAATAGAGGAAAATATTTTACCAGAGGCTAAATCTTCTATTTCATGATCTTCGTTTTCTGGATTAATATCACTAATTTGACATCCATTATCAGTTTTTCTGATCAAAAATGACTTATTTTGGCCCATGCTAGAAAAATGAATTTGGTCTTCATATATTAGTCCGACTATAATATTTAAATCTTTAAAATTAAAATTTATTTTTTCCTGATCAATAAACTCCAATAGCTCTCGATTAGTTTTTACAAGAGCTGATTCAAAGATTGATTCAATTTTTAAGCTATTTAATTGATCAGATAAGATTATTTTCTCATTTAAAAAATAATTTTTTTCTAATAATTGTGTTATTATAAAAACAATTTTTTCAGCTATTCTGCTGGGATAATTTATCTCCGTTAAAACAAAAAGGGAACCAAAATTTTGGTTTTTTACTTTTTCTGAATCAATAAAAGATGCCTGAATAAAACTTTTGTTCGGATTATTGGTTATATTTATAAGAGATTTTTTTATAGACATAAATTGACTAAATTTTATAAATATTATATATTATTAATACTAATTATTATCTAAAATTATTAAAAAATATGCTAGAAAAACTATTTGGTTCTAAGGCTCGAGTTAAAATTTTAAAAAATTTTTTATTAAATCCTGATAAAAAGTTTTATATTAGGCAATTAGCCAGAGATTTAAAACTTCAAGTTAACTCAGTTCGTAGAGAATTAAGTAATTTAGAGGAATTTGGCTTATTGTCCTCTGATGATAATAATAACATAAATTCCAATGTTTTGTCCAATACATTAGAACATAAAAAAAATAATAAGGAAAGAGAGGTTAAAGAGACCGGGCTTAAAGAGAAAAAATATTATTGGGTGAACAAAAGTTTTATTTTGTTTTCAGAAATAAGGTCTCTAATCGTGAAGTCACAAATTTTGGCTGGTGAGAGTTTTATTAAAAATTTAAAATTAGTTTGCGATCCTAAGTTTATATTATTGGGTGGTATTTTTGTTAATAATGAAAATTCCCCAACAGATGTTTTGATTGTGGCTAATGTTGAAAACGATAAATTGATTAAAATTATTAATGATTTGGAGCAGGAATTAAGTCGAGAAGTTAATTTTACTGTTATGGATGAGGCTGAATTTAAATATCGCCAAGAAGTGGCTGATGTTTTTTTGCATAGCGTTTTAAACACTAGAAGAATAATTCTTCTAGATAAAATTTTAAATATTAATAACGAATCCCATGAATAATATTTTTAAAAAGAGTTTTTCAAAAAACTCCTCGGGGTTATCTAGGTCAATCATTCTTGTTATTGTCTTAGGAATTATTTCTTTTATTTTTTTAATTGGTCTTATTTTCTTTAGAATTAGAACAGTATATTTAAATGTTTTGTCGGGTCGTCAAGATCTTGATTACGCTCTTACCTTTGTAAAAGAGGGTGATTTCTCAAAAGCAACAATGGCTGCTGAAAGAGCTGTTGGTGGATTTACTTTAGCCGAAGAAATTTTAACTGATTTGCAAAACAATTTTTTAATAAAAAATATCCAAATATTAAATAATAATTTAAATGATTTTAAATATTTGGCTCAAATGGCTCGAGTTTTAAGTTCTTCGGCTGAAAAATCCTTAACCTTAGCTCAAGAAATAGAAGATATTGTTTCCGGTAAAAAAGCCGGAAATTTTTTAGAATTTACTGAAGATGAAAAATTTAGAATTTTAAAAAAACTATATGAAAGCTACCCCGAGATGCAGGGTATTAAGGCTAATATTGATTTGTCTTTAATTTATTTAGACAAAGTTAAGGATAATAAATTATTATCATCTTATTCTGATCAAATAGATAATCTAGAAATTAAGTTAAAAGAAATCTCTGTTGCTATGGAAAAAATTGTTTCTTTATCGGCTATCGTTCCAGTTTTAACTGGCTATCCAGAGCCAGCTTCATATTTAATAGTTTTGCAAAATAATAATGAGTTACGTCCAACTGGGGGATTTATTGGAACTTATGGAATTTTAGAGATAAAATTAGGTGATATTACTAAATTAGAGACTCACGATATCTATCATTTAGATATGCCGGCCAGTTTAAACAAATCTTTTCAGGTTGTTCCACCAGAGCCCCTAGCTAAATATTTGGGTGTCAATCAGTGGTTTATGCGTGATTCTAATTGGTCACCAGATTGGCCAAGCAGTGCTCAAAAAATTATTTGGTTTTATGAACAAGAGATGTTGGCTGCTGGAAAAGAGGAGGAAATAATTGATTTTTCTGGTGTTATCGCTGTTACTCCCAGAATTATTACTGATTTACTTTATATTGTTGGTCCGATCGAAATTGACGGGCAGGTTTATAATAAAGATAATTTTATGGATGTTTTGCAATATGAAGTAGAAATGGACTTCCGGGAAGAGGGTATTTTTGAATGGGACAGAAAATTAGTTATTGGTAGTATTTTAAAAGAATTGAAGGTTAAATTATTTAATTTATCTTCGGAACGTTGGACGGAGTTATTGGATTTATTTAATAAAAATATTTTAGAAAAAAATATCTTAGTTTATCTAGACGATGAGTATAGTCGAAAAATTTCTACTAATTTAAATTGGGACGGAGAGATTAAAAAGGCCTCTTTAGATTACTTAATGACCATTGATGCTAATTTAGCTGCTTATAAAACTGACCGAGTGATGGAAAAAAATATAAAATATATTTTAAATGAAGAAGCCGATGGAAGACTAAAATCTATTATCAAAATAAATTATAAAAACAATGGTTGGTTTGATTGGCAAACAACTAGGTATCGAACTTTTACTAGAGTTTATGTTCCGCTTGATAGCGCTTTATTAACCTCTTCTGGTTTAAGTGTTGCTCCAGCAATTTTGGAAAAAGATCTTCAAATATCTAATCCAAAAACTTATTTTGGAGGTTTTATTTCGATTGAGCCAGGTAGGCAAGGAACCTTAATCTTTGAATATTATTTGCCTGAAGATATATCTCAAGATGTTAAAACAAAAAATAATTATTCTCTATTATTACAAAAACAACCTGGTAATAACATAAATAAATTTGAAGCTGAATTTAATTTTATTAATCCTATAAAATCTGTTTCCGGGGATGGCAATATTAGGGTTGAAAAAAATAAAATTTATTGGGATAATAATTTAGAGAAGGATTATTACTTAGAAATAAAATTTTAATTTTTTATGACAGAAGATTTTTATTCTCGAAATAGAATTTGGATTATTTTTTCGTTATCTTTAGTTTTTGCTTTGGCAATATTTTTTAGTTTTTCTAATTATCTAGTTGCAGCTATAATTTTAACATTCTTTTTTTCGGTTATTTGGTTTTTCTTAAAACCAATTTGGGGGATTTACTTAATGGCTCTTTTTTTACCGGTAACTGGTTGGGCTATTAGTTTTAAGTTTTTAGAGATACCTTTTATTGATTCACTTTCCTTAATAGTTTTGATTTCTTTCATTGTTCGTCAGCTTTATTTTTATTTTTTTTCAACTAAAAAGGAAAAGATTAAATTTCCTCTAGGCTGGGCTTTTTTAATTTTTTTTATAGCAACTTTATTTTCAGCAGTTTTAAATGATGATATCATTGGATCTATTTGGTATTCATTGAGATGGATTTTGTTTTTTTATTTAGCTTTTGTAGTTTTACCATTTAATATTATAAAAGATAAAAAAACTTTAAAAAATGTTTTGATTTTGCTTTCAGTCGGTGGTTTTTTAGTAGCTTTAATGGGGGTCTCATCTTTGTTTTTTCAGGATTGGTCTGATTCTTTTTTTAGAGTAAAGCCATTATATTTATTAGGAGATTGGATTTTTGGGGAAAATTATAATTTACTAGCTGAATTTTTAATAATTTCTTCTTTTGTGATTCTGTCTTTAAAATATTGGTTTAAAAACTTTAGGTCAGATAGGCTTATTAATGTTTTAGCTGGATTTTTAATTTTAGTTAATTTATTAACTTTTGGTCGCACCGCCTGGATGACAATTGGATTGCAGGTGGTTTTATATTTTGGAATTGAATTCTTTGTTATTAGAAAAAAGAAAATATCTTTTAGTGAAATAGCTATAGTTTTATTTTTTGTGACTGTTTTTGTTTCTCCCTTTTTTGTAAAGATGATTTCACTGCAAGAAGCTAATATTAGTTCTACTGAAAACAGGGTCCTATTAACTCAAATTTCTGTAGAGGCTTTTTTAGAAAAGCCATTTTTTGGTCATGGTAGTGGCAGTTTTGTTTCCTTAGTTGGCAATAATGTTAGATTTGTGGCTAAATATGGAGATCCTTTAGATTCTCATGGTTTTGGTCAAAAAGTTTTAGCTGAAAATGGAATTATTGGAGCCCTGGCTTTATTGTTGTTTTTGTTTTTAATTTTTAGAAAATTATATTTTGGAGTAATTAAGAATAAGGGGGATTATAAATTATTATTAGCTTTATCGGTAGCTTCTTTTGGTGGATATTTTTATCAAATTTTTAATACTTCCTATTATAAGGGAAGGGTTTGGTTTCCTATAGCCTTAGCTCTAATAGCCCTATATTTAGTTTCTAAAGATAAAAAAATAGAAAAATAAGTATGGCCAAAAATAAAAAAATTAAAATTTTATACATAATACCTTCTTTGAATTCCGGTGGAGCTGAGAGATTTCTATTGGATTTAATTTATAATTTAAACTTAGATATTTTTGACCCATATTTGTTATTATTTAATGGTAAAGGATTTTTTTATTCCGAGGCCTTAGATAAAGGTTTAAAAATAAAAGTTTTAAAAAAGAAATTTAAAATAGATTTTTTAAATTTTTATAATATTTATAAACATATCAAAAAAATAAAACCAGACATTGTTCATACTCAATTAGGGGGAGATATTTATGGAAAAATGGCCGCTAGGTTAGCCGATATTAAAAATATTATCTCTACGGAACAAAATGTTTTGATAAATGATAATAAGGTAATAAAACTTCTTAAAAAAAAGACAGCTGCTTTTTCTGATAAAATTATCGCTATTTCTTCGGCTGTCAAGAGAGATATTATTGAAAATTATCAAGTTCCTTCTGAAAAAATAAATTTAATTTTTAACGGAATATGTGTAGAGAGATTTCAACAAGATAGGAAAAAAAATATTAATGATGATCAAATTGTTTTTGGTTCGATTGGTAGATTGACTTCGCAAAAAAATTTTTCTTTATTAATAGAGGCTCTTTCTAAGGTTAAAAATAAAAATTTTAAATGCTTGATTGCCGGAGAGGGCGAGTTGCGTGAAAAATTAGAGAGGGAGATAAAAAAATATGGCCTACTTAATCAAGTAGAATTATTGGGTCTAACCAAAGATATTAAAGGTTTTTTATCAAAGCTTGATTTTTTTGTTTTACCTTCTAAATGGGAAGGGCTAGGTGTTGTTTTGCTGGAGGCCGGACTTTCAAGGCTACCAGTTTTAGCCTCAGCTACTGGTGGAATTTTGGATATTATAAAAGACAAAAAAACGGGAGTATTGTTTAGAAATAATGACCTTAGTGATTTGGTTAAAAAATTAGATCATTTTTTAAACCTTAAAAATAAAAAAGAATTAGATAATTTAGGTTTAAATTTAAATAATTATATATTGGATAAATTTGATATCAAAAAAGTGACTAATCAATATGAAAATGTTTATTTAAGTTTAATAAAATAATTTTTATGAAAATACTTCAAGTTAATAAGTTTAATTATATTAGGGGTGGAGCTGAAAAATATTTTATAGAAATAAGTAAGGAGTTGGAAAAAATTGGACATCAAGTGGCTTTTTTTTCTATGCATCATCCCAAAAATAATCCTAGTATTTGGAGCAAATATTTTGTTTCTCGTATTAGTTTTAATGAAGCTAGGTTGAGAGATAAAATTATCACTCCTGGTAGAATTTTATATAGCTTAGAAGCTAAAAGAAAATTTAATAAAATTATTCAAGATTTTAAACCTGATATTATTCATATTCATAATATTTATCATCAAATTTCTCCTTCGATTTTATCAATAGCTAAAAAATATAATATTCCAGTAATAATGCATCTTCATGATTATAAATTGGTATGTCCTAATTATCAATTATTTGTTGATGATAAAATTTGTTATCGTTGTCGCGGAGGTAAATATTATAATTGCTTAAAGCATAAGTGTTTTAAAAAATCTTTTTGGCAGAGTTTTTTGGCAACCATTGAAATGTATTTACATCATAAAATATTAAAAATATATAAAAAAAATATTGCTTATTTTATTGCTCCGAGTGAATTTATGAAAAATATAGTTGTTAATTTTGGTTGGGATAAAAATAAAATTAAGGTTATTTATAATTTTTCTGAAAAAATGGATGATAAGATTTCTGATAAAATTGGAGATTATGGTTTATATTTTGGGCGCTTATCCAGAGAGAAGGGGATAGATATATTAATTGAAGCCTTAGGTTTGTCAGATAAGAAAAATAAATTAAAAATTATTGGAACTGGACCGGAGGAAAATAATTTAAAGCAATTAGTTAAAAAGTTAAAATTATCTAAAAGAGTAGAGTTTTTAGGTTATAAATCTGGTCAGGAATTGCAAGACATTATTAGAGGTTCTAGATTGGTGTACTTACCATCTACTTGGAATGAAAATATGCCACTGACTTTATTAGAATCATTAAATTTAAGAAAGGTGGTTATTGCCTCTAGGACTGGTGGTTTGCCTGAATTAATAAGGGATAAGGAGACTGGATTTTTGTTTGAAAATGGCAATATTAAGGAATTAGCTCAAATTATTGATAATTCTTATAATTATGATTTAATTAAAATGGGCTCTAAGGCCAAAGAATCAATAGAAAACTTAAGAGTAGAAAAACATTTAATTGAATTATTAGATGTTTATAATAATATTTTAAAAAACTAATTTTTACAATTATTTTTTATATATGTCAATAGATACTATTGACATTTTTTTTTATTTATGATACAATTATAGCTGTAACTTAGTAATATTAAATAAAAAATTAAAAAATAATAAAAAACTTGTCTTTTTTTGTTTAAAATCAGGTTTTTTAAAACAAAATACTATGAAAAAATTTATTTTATTTTTTGCTTTGGTGGTCGGAGTAGTTTTATTTACTTCAATTCCGGCTAAAACAAAAGTTAAGTCCTATTATTCAGGTGATGCTTTAAATTATAATAATAATTTAGTAGTAGCTTCGACGGATAGCGAGGGGTTAGAGCTTTTCTCTTTGGGTCAGGATGGCCTACAAAGAAAATCTTCTTGGAGGCCCTTTGATAAGCGTTTTAATAAAAACGATAGTTTTTACGGAGTAAAACTCAATATTGAGAGTGGTCGCTTATATGCCTACACTATTTCTGGATTTACTCTTTACAAATATGACATTTCTAATTTAAGTAACCCAGTTTTAGTAAAAGAGGTAAAAAATACTTATTGGGAGTGGTATAATAAGGTTGATAAATTCGGTGATAATATTGTTACAGTGAGTGCTAAGGGTGTAAAAGAATATAATAAAGATCTAGAAATAATTGATTCTTATGAATTAACTAACGAAATTCCTTATAATATCTCTTCCGGAGGAAATCAAAATTTAATTTTTAGTTTAAGCGAAGATAATAATGAAATTAAAATTTTTGATAAATCTCAAAGAAGAATAACTGGAAATTTACAAATTAATTTCTATGGAGGTAATAATAATCGTTCTATTTATTACGATGCTTACGATGATAATATTTATTTTTCTGATGACCGCTCTGTTAAGAAGGTTGGCTTAGATGGTTCTTTGAGAGGGACCTTTGAACATCTTGGATACCCTGGCTATGATGTTAGTTCTATTGGGAACGAATATCTATATTTTGCTAATGGACTTGGTGTAGTAAAATTAAAAAAGTCAGATATGTCCGTAGTAACCTCTAGAAGAACTGGAGATATCACTATTGATGAAGGCTGGGCTATGGGCCTTAAAGCTGTAGCTATGAATGATGGTGAAAAAATAGTAGTCTTTAATAATTCTAGTATTTTAG
>CAZMNE010000001.1:0-47877 GCA_964567645.1 uncultured Gammaproteobacteria bacterium | reverse complement strand
AAGGTTTTAAATGCTCCAGAATTATCAACTAGCAATTCTAGGGATAGAGTTATAGTTCAGAGTGAAAATGATAATGGCATGGTTATTAGAAATATTTCCGAAAGAACAGATATTAAAGTTACTGGAAATGATTCTAATTATACATATAGCATTGGATTAGAGATAAAAGATGCTATCGTAGAAAATAATTAATTTAGTTTTACTTATCTGCTCATTATGTTATAATAATGGGCAGAATAAATAAAATTAATTTTTTAAAAAAATTATATGGACTTAATTGCTTTAATTAAACAAAAACGTCAAACTTTGTTTTCTATTTTTTTAGTTTTTTTGGTAGTAGGATTATTGGTCTTATTAACTCAAGATTTTAAATATAGCACTAAATCAAAAATATTGGTTATTCAAGAGGGAGCTGGTCGAGTTGATCCTTATTCAGTCTCTCGGTCAGTAGAATATTTATCCGATTTATTAACTAGAGTGGTTTACTCCAATTCTTTTTATGAATCAGTAATGGACTCAGATTTCAATATTGATAAAAATTATTTTGGTGATACCTCTATTAAGCAAAGTAAAGCTTGGAAAAAAACGGTTTCAGCTAAGAGCTTAGAGGACTCTGGAATTATTAATATTAGTGTTTATCATAAAGATAATTATCAGGCTACCCAAATTGCTTTAGCTGTTAATCATGTTTTAATAACTAAGCATCAAAATTTTCATGGTTTAGGTAGCTCGGTAAAGATTAATGTTATTGATCAACCAATTGCTTCCACCTATCCAACTAAACCAAACTTGATGTATGCTTTACTTATTGTTATTGCTGGTAGTTTGTTTTTTGGCTTGGTTTATACTTATTTATTTCCAGAAAGAAAGTATGATATTCATTTGTTTGGTCATAAAAATAAAGCCCCAAAAAAGAAAAAATTATTACCAATAAATCAAGCAGCTTCTACCATGAGAAATATAGAAGAAAATAGGGAGGCAAAAATGTCTGAAAAAGAGGACGAAAATAATTATGAAAATGTTAAAAAATCGGGTGATATTGATAATTTATTCCAATAAAACCATAAAAATATATAATGATATTAGTTTAAGAGCTCTGCTAGTCAGAGCTCTTGACATATAAAATTATTTATGTTATAATATTCAGTTAGTTCTTTTAAAATATAAACCAATAAATAATTACAGATATGAAAAGAATATTGTTGATATTAATTGTAGTGCTGCCATTTATGGCTTTAGCGCAAACTGAAACTGAAAAATTTTCATTGACCTACGAAGGTCAAACGACCTTCCGTGATCAATACCTTAATTCCGAAGGTGATACCCTGGTAAAGGTGGGAGTTTTTAGCTCAAACCGTATTCAGGGCGAATTCTTTTTTGGAGCGTCAAATTCCCAGGTGGGAGTATTTGGTGGTTATCAAGGTAGCAATGCCTTGGTTCAAACCTACCGCGCTCGTGATCTTTCCGGATTTAATTTTGGTCTTTCTTTTCGCCAAAACTTTAGTTTAGGTGAATTGAAAATTGGCGCCGGTTATTATCGATTTAATCAGAAAGATTATGGCTATATTACTGGAACAACCGATACTTTTTCGGTGAAGACAGTTAAGCCTGGAATTATTTTGGCAGGTTCAATTTTATTGACACCTGAAACTAGAATTTTTCCTCGTATCGAAGTAAACGCTATGCAGAAATTTGGATTCACAAATGAGTATGCTGACAGTTATTTCGAAAATGGGGGCCTCTCTTTGAAAGCCGATATTTCTTTAATAAGATTTATTCTTCCGATTCCGGAATTTTATATTTCACCAGTTATTGGATTTGAAAAGTCAGAAATGACCTTGAATCCGATCTATAAGGTGGGAGTGGAAATTTCTGGAAATTACAATGTTAGAGCTAATATTGTAAAAGTGGGGTATTTCAGAGAAAGGTTGCCAATGGGTGTTGAAGGGGTATTTATTTCAATAAACCCCACGGCTGTTTATTTGGCCCTGAAGTAAAAAAGTTGTGTGTCTGTCATAGGCTAACCCTCGTGTTTCTCAAAAAGAGAACATGGGGGTTTTTTATTTTATCTAATATTAAATAACAAAAAAAGACAAGAGTTTAACCTTATCTTTTTTTATATTTTTTAGTATTATTTTGCTACATTAACTACTTTAGTATTGATTAATCGTCCATTAAATTTTTTGGCTTTTTTGGTTTTGAATTTTACTGTTCCAGTAGTTGTTGCAAACAGGGTATCATCTTTTCCTTTTTTTACATTTTCACCAGGATGGTATTTAGTTCCACGTTGGCGAATAATAATGGAGCCAGTTTTAGCCTTTTGTCCATCGGCTAATTTAACTCCTAGACGTTTACTATGGGAATCACGGCCTAACGAGGTTGATCCACCAGCTTTTTTATGTGCCATATTTTTTAAATTTTATTATTTATTATATTTTTTACTAATATAATATAACAAAGTTATTTTTACTTGTCAATTATTTTAAAATGTATTATAATTATTAGGAAGTTTAATAAAAATTAATTAAATTTATAGGTAATTTCTTTGCCTATGAATTGTTATTATTATGTCAATAAAAATTGATCAAAATAAATGTATCGGGTGTGGCATGTGTGTTAATATGTGTCCTAAAATTTTTAAAATGAATTCTATGGGTAAGTCTGAAGTTATTAGTCAGCAGGATATTGATTGTGCTAGAAATGCTGCCAATAGTTGTCCAGTAGAGGCTATTAAAGTGGAATAATAATATGGCTCAAGATTTAAATAAAGGGTTTGAACAAGAAAAGATTGATATAATTCCGCCTTCTTTTGAAGATGGTGATTTTGATTTAGAAAAAGGAGAAAAAACTAAAGAGTCTTCTTTTGAAAAAGAAGTTGTTGATATTGAGAAGAGGCCAGAAAAAAAGGATCAAAAAGAAGAAGAGGAGAAAATAATTTCTTCTTCTGCTGCCCCAGCTCCGATTGTAATCAGCTCTGAAGAAGAGAGAAGAAAACAAATTGATATAATCTTGTCCGATGGTTTAAATGATGTTTTTATGAGCATGACACCTAAGCAGCAAAAAAAATTTCAAGAAGAGGGAGTTGAAACAGTAAATAAGATAAATAAATTATTAAGTCAAACTAAAGTTAAGGTTAGAAAGATTATTGAGTTAATAAGAAGATGGTTGAAAAATATTCCTAAAGTTAATAAACATTTTTTAGAACAAGAAGCAAAAATAAAAACAGATAAAATTTTAAAACTAAAAAAAGATAAAGATAAAAAATAATTATGAATGACCTTACTACTCAATTATCTCAAGAAGGCGAGATGCTTGTAGAAAGAAATCTGGATTACCTATATTTTTTAGGTATATTTTTATTTCTCTTAATTATTTTATTTATAGTTAGATATTTTATAAAATATTTTTCTGTTAGAAATAAAAATAATAATAATTCTATATTTTTAGTTAGGCTTCCCAAGGAAAAACCTAAGGATCATGATTCTTCCTTGACTATTCAGCAATTACAAGAGGAGATTTCCAGGGGAGAAAATATCTTTGCTAGTATTGGTGGATTGAGGGTTAAAAAAAGTATTATAGACTGGTTTTTTGGTAGAAATGATAATTTTTCTTTTGAAATAGTCGCTAATAAAAGTAAGATTTCTTTTTATCTTACTGCTCCTAAAGATAAAGCTCTTTATGTGGAACAGCAAATTCATGCCTATTATCCTGAGGCCTCGGTTGAGTTGATAGATGATTATAATGCTTTTAATCCTCAGGGCTATATTAAGGCTGGTCGTTTTAAGGCTGGTCGTAGCTTTATTTTTCCATTTTTAGATTATAAAGACATGGAATCTGATCCCATGGATTCTTTAATAAATGTAATGTCAAAACTAGAAAACGACGAAAGTATTGCTATCCAATATGTGGTTAGAAGCGCTAAGAAAGACTGGCATGCTAAATTAAAAAGATCTGTTTTAAATGCTTATAAGAAAAACGATGTTAGCGAAATTTTTAGAAACAGTAGCTCAGCTTTTCATAACACAATAAATTTTCTAGTTTATGATGTTGTGTTGGGATTATTTAATATGGGGAAGGCCGAAAAAGGCCCAGAAATGGATGGAAACAAAAAAGAGTTAACCGAGAAGGAGAGAGAGATGTTAAAAAAAATGGAAGATAAAAATGCTAAGCCAGGTTTAGATGTTAATCTTAGGGTGGTAGTTAGTTCTGATAGTCAAGAAAAAACAAATTTATTTTTTGATAATATTACTAATGCTTTCAGTGAGTATACCTATTATCAATATGGAAATTATTTTAGAAAAGTTAAAAAATTAAATCAAGAAGATATTATTAATAATTTTATTTATCGACGATTTATTGAGAGACAAAGTTTTTTATTAAGTACCCAGGAATTAGTAAGTATGTTTCATTTTCCCTTACCTCATACCGAAACGCCTAATATTGATTGGTTAACTTCAAAAACAGCCCCAGCTCCAAGTAATATTCCTAAAGATGGAATTATTCTTGGCTATAATGTGTACAGAGGAATTAAAACTGATGTTAAAATTAAATCGGTTGATCGTCGTCGTCACATGTATATAGTTGGTAAATCTGGTACTGGTAAATCTGTTTTGTTAAATAATTTAGCTATTCAAGATATTCAAAATGGTCATGGTGTTTGCGTAATGGATCCCAATGGAGACCTGATTGAAGATATTTTAAATCGTATTCCGCCAGAGAGAGCTGAGGATGTAATTATTTTCTCTCCAGCTGACACCCAAAGACCTATCGGATTAAATTTATTAGAATATGATCCTCGTTATCCAGAACAAAAAACTTTTGTTATTAATGAAATGATAGGAATTTTTGATAAGTTATATGACCTTAAGGCTACTGGTGGGCCGATGTTTGAACAATATATGAGAAATGCTTTATTGTTAATTATGGATAGTCCAGAAACTGGTTCAACCTTAATGGAGATATCTAAAGTTTTAGCGGATGAAGATTTTCGTCGAATGAAATTAAATCTTTGTAAGAATAAAACGGTAGTTGATTTTTGGCAAAAAGAGGCCGAAAAAGCTGGGGGAGAGGCGGCCTTAGCTAATATGGTTCCTTATATTACTTCTAAGTTAACACCTTTTGTTTCTAATGACATGATGATGCCAATTATTGGTCAACAAAACAGTGCTTTTAATTTTAGAGATTTAATGGATAGTCAAAAAATATTAATGGTAGATTTGCCTAAAGGATCTATTGGAGAATCAAACGCTTATCTTTTGGGTATGATTATTGTGGGAAAAATATTAATGGCAGCCTTATCTAGAACTGATATTCCGCAAGAACAGAGAAAAGATTTTTATCTATATATCGATGAGTTTCAAAACTTTACCACTAATTCTATCTGTCAAATTTTATCAGAGGCTAGAAAATATGCTCTATGTTTAAATATTGCTCATCAATATATTGGTCAGCTTAGTAAAAACCAGGATACTCAAATTAAAGATGCTGTTTTTGGAAACGTTGGAACTATGGTAAGTTTTAGAGTTGGATCGGAGGACGCTGAGCTTTTAGTCAAGGAATTTGGCCCAGTATTTAATGAATATGATTTAGTAAATGTTGGTCGTGGGGCTTTTGTTAAATTATTAGTTGACGGTCAATCAGTTCGACCTTTCTCCTTGCAAACAATTTGGCCATTAATGGGAGAAAAAAAAGATGGTTTGGCTGAGGCTGTTAGACAATTAAGCCGCTACAAATACGGAAAAGATCGTGATGTCATTTTAAAAGAAATAGCTTTACGTTCTATAAACTAAGTGATATAATTTAAAAATAATTAAATATAAAAATTAGCATTAATTTTCATTTTATGACAACAAAAAATCTTTTTCTTCGAATATTTTTTTATTCGATTTTAGTGGTCTCTTCTATTCATTTTATCAATATTAAAGCTATGATAGACAGTCGCTTTAATAATCCTTTTGTTTTTGAGAATTTTAGTGCTCGAGCTGCTGATGATCTTTTGCCGGTTGAGTTTGTTAAATACAAAGATCCAAGTACAGCCGATAAAGTGACATCGCTCTCCAATGGAATGATAAATATTAATGGTATATCTGAATTAAGTTATTCTGGAGCACTTAAAGAGATTATTGATTTTAGTTTTTCTGATCAAGTAGATGGTTTTTATGGATCAAATATTGGTTATTTTAGATTTAACATTATATCTCCATATCCAGAAGCCGCGAGCGTGGTTTATGTTGTTAATAACGATAAACAACATACTTATAATTTGGTTGATGGGTCTTTTGATATTGATCATCCTTTGGCTGAAAAAAAAGATGGAGTTAATTGGACTCCGATTGATTGGGGAACACAAAATTTATTAATGAAGTTTATTGATAAGGATGGCAATGAATTAGGGATAAAAACTTTGGTTATTTCTAATAGCTCTATAAAACAACAAAAACCAACTAATTTTATTGCTGATAATATTAAGCCTGGATTACTTTTTCCGGAAGAAATTTTAAATCCAACAATATTGGATGGATCAATTAATTTTGGTGACATTGTATTAAAGGCTGATGGAAGTACTGACAATAAAGACTTGACATTATCAAAAGAGCAGATGATAGGATTATCAACTAACAGGTATTTTGATTTTTTACTAAAACTTAATCAAGATTATTCTTCTTTAAAGTTTTTTATTAATGGGAAAGAGCTTCAAGTAAATAATGATGTTTTTTTAATTAATTCTGAAAAAGAAAAGATTAATGTTTATTTTGCTATTGCTAAGGAAGATTTTTCTAAAAATTTTTATCCCTATTATGAAAGTGCTCAGAATTTTAATTTAGTTGTTAGGCTATTAGACGAGAAAAATTCCATAATAGGTGAGCAAGAAGTTAATTTCTCTTTTAATATTATAAAAGAATCTAATGCTTTAGCTAAGGAATTTATTTCTATAAAAGATCCTAAGGAATTGAGCAATTTTGCAGAAATTTCCAATGGCTTAATCGTTATAAAAAGTTTAGGGGAACTAGACTATAATGGAACTTTTTCAAATTTATTAAATTTTTCTTTTAATAATCAGGCCATGGGTCAATTAGGAGAAGATATTGGCTATTTTACTGCTATAATCTCCAATCCCTATCCAGAAGCCATGACTGCCTCTTGGACTATAGATGGAGGCAAGGTATTCTATCATGATTTTTCTTCATCTGGTTCTAGTATTTCAGTTGATTTTGCCTTAGCCTCTAGGGCTGATAAAATTAATTGGACTCCATTAGAAAATAATTCCCAAAAATTATTAATTCAATTTTTTGATAGCAAAGGTAGTCTTGTAGGAGAAAAAGAAGTTAATGCTTTAATTGAGGATGTCAAACAAAAACAACCCTCAAATGTAACCTTAAATCACATTTCTAGTCAATTAATTCCACATACATTAACAAAAATTTATGACGGCAAGATGGAGGTTAGTGATATTATTTTAAATAAAGATGGTTCTACTAATTATAAAGAATTAAATTTATCCAAAGAGCAGGGAGTAGGAGATCATCAGTTCAGATATCTGGACACCTCCTTTAATTTAACGGAAGAGGAGGCCAGGGATGTTGCTAGTCTTTCTTTCTTAATAAATGGATCTTCTTATAATCCGGATAGCAAAGATTTTGTGATACAATATGATCAAGAAAATAAATTAATTAAATTTTATTTTGCTGTAGCTCAATTAGATGATTCTAAGCAGTTTATCCCTTATTATAATCAAGTTTTAAAAGATTTTTCTTTAATAGTTAGGATTAAAGATAGTAGTGGTTTAATAATAATAGAAAAAATTATTTCTACTTCTTTTTCTTTATCTGATGGATCCTCTCATTCGAATATAAAAGCTTTTCCAGCTAAGCAATTTTTATTTAATAATGAGGCCTTATCAGCTTCAGATGGAAAAATTAGCTTTAATTCTAATACTTTCTTTTATCAGCAAGAAAAGGGTGATTATTTGGTTGATGAACAATTAAACAATAAGTATCTTTTTCCGAAGGATCTTGAATATATGAAAGAATTAAATCCTGATTGTAGATATATTAGATTCACTTTAGCTCTAGACTCAGAAAAGCCAAAATTAAATTCTTTAAAGTTTGAGGTTGATGGCCGGGATTATGATTATAATTTTTTAGATCAGAATAACAACTTAGTTTATTTATTTAACAGAGACAGAGAAATTGATTTTTATTATCCAGTCGCTTGTTATGTAAAAGAAAAAGATGGTTCCGGTTACTGGAAGAATAAAACTACTAATACTAATTGGGAAATTGATTATTCGGATGAAATAACTAAAAATAATTATCAATATCATTTTAACGTAGATTTGGATCTTATAAGTGTTTGTAAAAAGAATAATGAATTAATAAGTTTGCCGATTGAGATTTTTTCTTTTGATGACGAATATCTAGATAAATATAGCCAGAAAAAGATTGGAGTTTTGTATTTTAATTATTTAATTAATTCAGAAATTCAAAAAAAATATATTAATCAAAATATTTCTTCTTTTTCTGGTTTAAAGAATTTAAGATATTTTAAAATAAATTTTAATTTAGATAATTCTAAGGAAAAAGAGCCTGTTATTATTGGAGATGAAAAATTAAAAACCGATGTAGTCTCTGAGATTAATAAAAAAATTGATGTAATCGACAAAACTGAAACAAATAGGATTGCTTATATAAATATTGAAGATAGCGATAAATATCGTAATTTTATTATTAAAGGTAACTCTTTGTATATTCCGGCTTTTAGTTATTCTTCTGGTAAATTAGTTTCTTATCCCGTTGATCAGTCAATAGTTTTAAATTTTGTAGATAGTTATTGCAATATTTTTCCGGCAAAATTTCAAATAATTTCTAAACCAATACTTCAGCATAAAGATAATCCATCTACTCCTGTTGTAGAAACAAAGCCAATTGAACCAGAGTATAAAGAGGTTTATAATCCCATAACTGGAGAATTAATTAGAGAAAAAATTGATACAAAAAAGGAAAATTTAGCAATCATATCCAAGGAAGACGCTAGGGTTGTTGATGCTAAATTATTAACTGAAGCTCAAATGGTTGATAAGAGCCCTGAGGCTGAGGTTAAGATATTATTATTAACATCGGTAAACGTTGAAAAAGCTGATGAGGAGCTAGAAAAAAAAGTTGAAGTTAAACACCAAAGTTTATTTATTAGAGCTAGTACTCCGGAAGTAAAAACATCCTTAAAAAATTATTTAGCCTATGGGACAGAGAGCACGATTAGATTGGGTGAGGGGCAAAGAGCCGCTACTGTAATAAATTATACTAACGTTAAGGGAAGTGTCCCAGAAACAGAGTCTGACATTGAGGATGTTTTAAAGATAGCTAATAATAGGGTGCCGCTTATTAGAAATTCTGAATTAGAACCAAAGTTTTTAGGTAATTTTTATCGATTAAATAATATTATTAAGGAAAATAATATTACTAAAATTGATGAAAATAATTTAATTTTAGAGTTAAATCAATTTTTAAGATTTTCTTATGGTATTTTACCAATAGAAAGAAGTATTGCTAGAGAAAAATGGGCTATAGAATTATTTGTTAAGAACTATAATAAACTTCCTCAAACCGATGGAGAATGGAGGATAGTTAATTCTTGGGCTTACAGAAATGTTTTAATTAGCCAAGTTGAAAATAATTTAGATTGGATTAATTTTATCTCTTCGGAAAAATCAGAAATTACAGTTGAATTATTGGATGAATTTTTTGAATTAGCTGTTAAATAAGTATGACTATCTTTTTTATAAAAAGCCTTGTATTAGGAATAATACAAGGCTTTGCCGAATTTTTACCAATTTCTTCAACCGCGCATCTTATTTTAGGGGCTAGTTTATTGGATTTGGAAATAACAGAATTTCTAAAAAGTTTTATCATTATAATCCAATTTGGATCTATTTTAGCCGTTATTATTTTGTATTGGAAAAAACTTTGGAGTAATAAGGTTATTTATTTTAAAAAATTAATGACTGCTTTTATTCCGACCGCCATTATTGGATTATTGGGATATAGTTTAGTAAAAAATTTTTTACAAGAAAGCCTAGAGATAATTGCCTTAGCTTTATTTTTGGGTGGTATTGCTATTGTTTTCTTGGAAAAAAAATATCAAGAAAAAAATAGGGAAGCAAAAGATGCCCTAGGAGATAATACTGAGGTTGACATTAGTGTTATGAGCTATAAGCAATGTTTTGTTGTTGGTATTTTTCAAGCTTTAGCTATAGTCCCAGGAGTTTCTCGATCAGCTGCTACAATCTTAGGAGGCTTATCAATGGGGGTTAGTCGTTTGGTGATAGTGGAGTTTTCATTTCTATTAGCTATCCCGACAATGCTAGCAGCCTCTTCTTTGGATTTAGTTAAAACTGGATTTAGTTTTAGTTTAGAAGAGATCATTTTCTTAATAATCGGTTTTGTAGCTTCTTTTATAGTTGCTTGGATTAGTATTAAGTTTTTATTAAAGTTTATTAAGAAAAATAATTTTTCTATCTTTGGTTGGTATAGAATATTGCTTGGAGTGGTATTGTTTTTATTTTTATATGTATTGTAAAAATAATTAGAGCTTGACGGTAAAACAAAAAAGTCATCAAATTAATGATGACTTTTTTAAAATACTTTATCTTATAAAGAAATTTTTATTCCTGGACCCATAGTAGAATTAATGGTCAGGTTTTTTATATAGATACCCTTAGATGAGGTTGGTTTTGCTTTTTTTATAGCATCAATTAAGGTTTCTAGGTTTTCTTCTAATTTTTTGTTATCAAAGCTAAGTTTTCCAATAATAGCATGAACATTGCCAGTATCGTCGTTCTTGAAGCTTATTTTACCCTTTTTAAGCTCCTCTACGGCCTTTACAGGGTTATTGGTGACTGTTTCGTTCTTGGGTGAGGGCATAAGGCCTCTGGTGCCTAAAATTTTAGCAATTTTAGCTAAACTTTTCATCATATCCATGTCAGCAATAGCTACTTCAAAGTCAGTTTTCTCGGTTTTTTTAATTTCCTCGATTAAATCTTCTCCACCAACTATATCAGCCCCGGCTTCTTTAACAGCTTTTTCTTTGTCTATTGAAACAAAAGCAGCTACTTTTATTGTTTTTCCAGTTCCATGAGGAAGACTTACGGCTGATCTAACCTGTTGATCACCTTTTTTAGTATCAATTCCTAAGCGAAAATGAGCTTCTACTGAAGCATCAAATTTAGCTTTTTTTAAATTTTTACATAGTTCAATAGCTTCGCTAATTGAATAATTTTTTTCTTTATCAAATGTTTTTTCCATAGTTTTATAGTGGTTATAGCGAATATTATTCTCCCACCTTATTAATTAATTTAATCTTTTATTTCTACGCCCATTTGTCTAGCAGTGCCAGCAATTATTTTCATGGCCTGTTCAACATCCTCAGTGTTTAGATCTGACATTTTAGCTTTAGCTACTTCAGATAATTGTTCTTTAGTTAATGAACCAACTTTTTGATTTAATGGTTTTCCAGATCCCTTAGAAATTTTAGCATATTTCTTTATTAATTCGGCAGCTGGTGGTGATTTCATAATAAAATCAAAAGTTCTGTCCTCATAAACACTAATTTCTACGGGAACAACTTCTCCCATTCTATCCTTACTAGCTTCATTAAACTTAGAACAAAAATCTTGGATATTTAAAGCGTGCTGACCTAAGGCCGGACCAACTGGGGGAGCTGGATTAGCTTGCCCAGCGTTTATTTGTAATTTTATTTTGGTTAGTAATTTTTTTGCCATATTTTTTTATAATAATTTGAAGAAGCGAATCATTTCTAATGATATCAAATTATTTTTTTATTATGTTTTATATTTTTTTAATTTGTAAAAAATCTAATTCTACGGGAGTTTCTCGACCAAACATAGAAACATTGACTTTAACCTTTCCCTTAGCCTCATCAATATTGGTTATTTTTCCTTCAAAATTTTTAAAAGGGCCATCATTTATTTTTACAATTTCACCAATTTCAATATCAATTTTATATTTTGGTTCTTCTACGCCCATTCTCTTCATCAAACCTTGAACTTCTTTTTCGCTAATTGGCGTGGGAACCGTTCCAACCCCAATAAAGCCAGTTACATTTGGAGTGTTTCTGACAATATACCAAGATTCATCAGTAACAACCATCTCAACTAAAACATATCCAGGGAAAATTTTTTCTTCAACGACTTTTCTTTTTCCATTTTTAATCTTAATTTTCTTTTCAATTGGCACTAGAACGTTAAAGATTTTATCATTAGCATCCAAAGTTTCTATTCTTTGTTTTAAATTATGAGCAACATTTTCTTCATATCCAGAATAGGTGTGTAAAACATACCAGCGCTTACCTTGATTTAAATTTTGTTTAGCCATAGTGTTTTTATTATTTTGTAATTAAGGTTTTTAGTCCCAAATTAAAAACAAAGTCTAGGGCGCCTAAAAAAATAGCCACTAATAAACTTAGCCCGATAACCATAAAGGTGTATCGATAGGTTTCTTTTTTTGTTGGCCAGGTTACCTTTTTTAACTCGATAATTGATTCTTTGACATAATTATTAATTTTTCCCATATTCTATAATTATTTAAATTAAAAACAGCCTTGCTTGGCTATGTTTATATAATAATAAATTAGCTAAAATAAGTCAAGGGATTTATTGAATTTAGTTTGATTTTTTATTTTATTTATTATATTATGATTATAGTGTCAAAAGTGGCAAAAATTTTTAATTTACTTATTAAATACTTATATGGTTAGCCCCCATTTAATTAAGAAAAAAGAAGGAAAATTTAATTTAAATATTAGTGCTAAAAAATTATTTCAGCTTATTTATATTAAAAAAAACAAACCAGAAAATGATCCTTCGGGAGAGTCAAAGATAACAGTATCTACTATGGTTTCTAGATTAGCCTTTTTTTATGAAAAAATTAGAAACGCGGTTGATTACGAAGATGATCATTTGCTTAGAAAAAACGCTATTAAACGTATTTTTAAACGTCAAATTGTTATTGAGGGCTTAGTTAAGGGAACAAAAAGTAAAGAATTATCTATTCATCTTTTAACTGAGTTAATTCAAGCTGGTTATTTAGAAAATAATGCTATTCCTGAGAAAAAAATTTATGAAGTAGCTAATATTTTGGAAAAATATATTAAACTAAAATATTATAGCTTCCAAAAAGAAAATTTTTCTTTTAATTTTTTTTCTAAGAAAAACAAGAATAAAAGAAATAATAAGGCTGAAAATAAATTATTAAATTGGATTATATCGTTAGCGGCTGCTGAAATTGAGGATAATATCACTAAAGATGACGTTGAGAACGAAATTGTTAGTGATATGTTTAATATTTTAAAGGATAACATCAAACTTCCTCGAGATTTGCCCTTTGAAAATGATCTAGATATTCAGATTTATCTTGGAATTGCTAGAAATTTTTTAAATTTTGATCTAGATTCGTTAAGTTTTATATTATTTAAATATTATAATAAAGATTGGTCAAAAATAGATGGGGATAATTCTAATGAGAAAATTG
Source organism: uncultured Gammaproteobacteria bacterium (assembly GCA_964567645.1). GTDB lineage: Bacteria > Patescibacteriota > Patescibacteriia > Patescibacteriales > UBA12465. The sequence continues at coordinate 34,333 of CAZMNE010000001.1, read as the reverse complement.
AGGCTATCTCTAAAAAGATAGACGTGCTTTATTCTGCCATAGAGCAGCAATTAGAACATCCTTTAAAAAAACAATTAGATAAAATAATAAAATCGTATTCATTGTATTTCTCTATCTTAAAAGAAATTATAGAAAATAATCCTATCAAGGTTTATGATCAGGCTATGAATAATTATAAATCTTTCATTAACTTAGTTAAGGAGGCCTGTGAAAAGAGATATAAAAGAATTAAAAATAAATTATGGAAATCTGGCTTTCGTAGTATTGTTTATATCTTTTTAACTAAATCTATCTTTGTTTTTTTAATAGAAATTCCGGCGGTTAAATGGTTTGGAGAGGAGATAAACCCCTTTTCTCTGGCAATAAATATAGCTTTCCCAGCATTTTTATTATTTATGATGATTTTATTTACTTGGTCACCAGCTCAAGAAAATACTAAGAAAATAATTGATGGAGTAGAGGAGATAGTTTTTAGTGAAAAAAGAAGAAAATATGCTATTTTACTTAGAAAACCTCCCCGAAGAAATTGGGTGATGGATTTTATTTTTAATCTTTTATATATAGGAGGTTTTTTTGTTACTATTTACTTTATTATCAAGGTTCTAAATTTTATTGATTTTAATTGGGTTAGTATTATTATCTTTCTTTTCTTTTTAACTTTCGCCAGTTTTTTTAGTTTTAGAATTAAAAGAGAAATTAAAAAATTTATTATTATTGAGCCGAGAGAAGGGTTATTAGGGTTTGTTTTTGACTTTTTTTACACCCCGATAATCGCTATGGGTAAATTTTTGTCAGATAATGCTTCTAAAGTTAATGTTTTTGTTTTTGTTTTAGACTTTATTATCGAAGCTCCTTTTAAGGTTTTTGTAGAAATATTTGATGATTGGTTAAAATACATGAAAGAAAGAAAGGATAATTTGGTAAATTAAATAAATTATTATGAATTTATATATTGTAGCTACGCCAATTGGTAATTTGGAGGATATCACCTTGAGAGCACTTAGGATTTTAAATGAAGTTGATTTTATTTTAACTGAGGATACTAGAGTGGCCAGCAAACTATTGAATCATTACAGTATTAAAAAGCCATTAATTTCTTTTCATCATCATTCCGGAAATGATAAATATTTAAAAGTTTTAAATTTATTAAGAGAAGGAAAATCACTGGCCCTAATAAGTGACGCTGGGACACCTAATATATCCGATCCTGGTGGTCAATTAGTAGAGTTTATTAGAGAAAAGATGCCTGAGTCTAATATTGAGCCAATTCCTGGTGTTTCAGCTATTACCACAGCCTTATCCGTTTCTGGAATTAAAGCTGATAAGTTTTCTTTTTTTGGTTTTTTACCACATAAGAAGGGGAGATCAACTATGCTAAAAGAGTTATTGGATAGTAAATATCCGGTAATATTTTATGAGTCAAAACATCGAATTTTAAAATTATTAAAAGAATTGAAAGATCTTAAATTTGATAGAAAGATAATGATTTTTCGAGAAATGACCAAGATGCATTATAGTTTTTATAATGAAGATATTGATTCTTTGTATAAAAAATTTGAACAAGATGAAAACTCAACCAAGGGAGAGTTTACGGTAATAATTTATTAACATTATTTTTATATTTTATGAAAAATTTCTATATCACTACAACCTTACCCTATGTTAACTCTGAGCCTCATTTGGGTTTTGCTAAAGAAATTATTAATGCTGATATTATAGCTAGATTCAAGAGACAACTAGGTTTTAATGTTTTTTTTAATACTGGAACCGATGAACATGGTCAAAAGATTTATCAAAAAGCTATTGAGATGGGGATTGATCCCTTGGAGTATTGCTCCAGTTTTTCTAATAAGTTTATAAAATTAAAGGATACCTTAAATTTAAGTTTTAATAATTTTATTAGAACTACTGATGATGATCATATCAAGGCTGTGCAAAATTTTTGGAAAAAATGCCTGGATAATGGTGATATTTATAAAAAAGATTATCAAGTTAAGTATTGCGTAGGCTGTGAAATGGAGAAAACCGACTCTGAGCTAGAAAATGGAATTTGCCCACTTCATCCTAATCAGAAAATTGAATTAATTGAAGAAGAAAATTATTTTTTTAAATTTTCTAAATATCAAAATAAATTATTAGAATTTTATAAAAAAAATCCTAATTTTGTAAAACCAAAAGGTAAATTTAATGAAATTATTAGTTTTGTAGAAGGCGGTTTAAATGACTTTTCAATTTCTCGAGTTAAGGAAAAAATGCCCTGGGGGATAACTGTCCCAGATGATGATAGTCAGGTTATGTATGTCTGGTTTGATGCTTTGGTTAATTATATCTCTTGCCTTGGTTGGCCCGATAATTTAGATGAGTTTAATAAATTTTGGCCAGGACTACAGGTTTGTGGAAAAGATAATTTAAGGCCACAAACTGCTATGTGGCCAGCCATGTTGATGTCAGCTGGTCTGAATATTTCTGAGCAGGTTTTGATTTTTGGATTCTTGACGGTTAACGGTCAAAAAATCTCTAAAAGCTCTGGAAACACTGTCGATCCGGTAGAGTTAGTTAAAAAATATGGAGCTGATATTGTTAGGTATTATTTAGCTAAAGAAATTTCCACTTTTGAAGACGGTGATTTTTCTTATGAAAAACTAGAGAGGCTATATACCAGCGATTTAGTAAATGGACTTGGTAATTTAGTGGCTAGGGTTTCTAATTTAATAGAAAAATCTGATAGTGATATAGTTTTAGAAAAAATTAAATATCGAGAAGGCATTCCCTTAATAGAGAAAAAAAATGACTTTTTTAATTTATTTCAAGAAAAAATGAAAGATTATAAATTAAATGAGGCAATTTCTGTGATTGCTTCTAAAATAAAAGAAACTGATGAATATCTAAGTCAAAAAGCTCCTTGGAAAATGGAAGAAGGATTAGAAAAAAAGGAGATTCTAAAAAAATCAGCTGAAAACATTTTAAACATTGCTTTGTTGAGTTATTCTTTTATACCAGAATCAGCTAATAAAATTATTGCTCAATTTAATGCTGATAAAATTATTAAAGGAGAAATTTTATTTCCAAAACTATTAATTAATTAATATTTTATTTTATGCCAATCTTTGATTTAATTCTAATAATATTTTTAGGCGGTTTCATTCTTTATGGTTTTTATATTGGATTAGTTAGAATGATTTTAAACTTAGGATCATCTATCGTTTCCATAATAATATCGATAAATATTTATTTGAAAGTTTATGAAATGATTCCGTTTATTGGGTTTGGCTCTGAAAGTCTAGGCAAAACTATTTCCTTTATATTGGTTTTAATAATTTTAAATTATGCCTTGAGTTTTATTTTTAAATTCATTGCTAAAATTTTAAAGATTGTTACTTCGCTTCCGATCATTTCTTTTGTTAATAGATTTATGGGGGGAATTTTGGGTTTAATTCAGGGTTTATTTTTTCTGGGTGTTATTATCTTTGTTATGTCTAGATACGCCATAACTAATGATTTTTTAAATAATTTAGTAGCTAATTCTGATGTGGCTCCTATTTTTGTAGGAAGTATTAACTGGATAACTCCGCTCGTTCCTGAAACTTTAAGATTGTTAGAATCAGCTATCCGTTAAAGTATTGAAATTAGAATATGGGGTTTGCTAAATTTTCTATTTTTAATTAAAATATAAAAGTTACTTGTTTTAAAAAAATAAAAAAATAAGATGAAGAAAGGAATAAAGATAATTTTGAAAATATTGGCCGGAATAATTATATTCCTGGTTGTTTTTTTGATGGGTGCTTATTTGGCTACTAAAAATAATATTGTTAGTCGAGTGGCCGAAAAAGAAGTTTTATATTTAGGAAAAATTATTGGAAAATATGAAAAACAGGATGATAAGTGGGTTCAAAATGCTGACTTTGATTTGTATTGGGAGGTTTGGGATCTATTAAAAAAAGATTATGTTAATAAAGATGATTTAGCCGACAAGCAATTGTTTTATGGCTCTTTGGAAGGGTTGGTTTCTTCATTGGATGATCCTTATTCTGAATTTATGGATCCTCAAGAAAACAAGCAGTTTGAAGAAGATATGTCTGGGACTTTTGAAGGAATAGGAGCAGAAATAGGTATTAGAGACGATCTTTTGACTGTTATTTCTCCGATAGAGGGAACTCCGGCTCAAAAAGTTGGAATAATGGCTGGAGATAAGATTTTAGAAATAAACGGAGAGTCAACCCAAAATATGGATATCAATGAGGCTGTTAGTAAAATAAAGGGACCCAAGGGAACGGAAGTGGTTTTGAGTATTTTTCGAAATGGATTTGATGATATTAAAGAATTTACGATAATTAGAGATGTTATATCTATTAAAAGTGTTTCTTATGAAAAATTAGATAATAATCTTTTTTTAATAAAAATAAACTCTTTTAATGGTGATACTAATTACTTATTTTCCCAAGCTATAAAAGAGATTTTAACTCAAGATCCTGATGGAATTATTGTTGATTTAAGGAATAATCCTGGCGGATATCTGGAAGTGGCTGTTATGATGTTAGGTGAATGGATTAATGGAGAAGTGGCTGTTTTAGAACAATTTGCCAATGGAAAAACCACCGAATATTTAGCTGATGGTTTAAATAGATTAAAAAATTATTCAACAGTAATAATTATAAACGAGGGTAGTGCCTCAGCCTCAGAAATTTTAGCTGGAGCTTTAAGGGATTATAAAAAGGCTACTATTATCGGAGAGCAAAGTTATGGAAAGGGCTCTGTTCAGATGGTTAAAAATTTAAATGATGGCTCAGCTATAAAAATTACAGTAGCTAAATGGTTGACGCCTATGGGACAGAATATTAACGAAGAGGGAATCAAGCCTGATCAAGAAGTTGAGCTAACCTATGAAGATTTTGAAAATGATCGCGACCCTCAATTAGAAGCAGCTATTAATTTTTTTATTAAATAATTAAAATAACAATATTTTTATGTCTAGCAAAAAAAATACTAAATTTATTTTTGTGGTTGGCGGGGTTATGTCTGGAGTTGGTAAGGGAATAACCGCTGCTTCTATTGGCCAAATTTTGTCTAATAAGGGATATAATGTCAGCGCTATTAAAATAGATCCTTATATCAATATTGATGCTGGTACCATGAATCCAGTGGAACATGGTGAGGTTTTTGTTACCGAAGATGGTGACGAAACCGATCAAGATGTGGGAAATTATGAAAGATTCTTAAATAAAAATATTTATAAAGAGAATTACATGACTACTGGTCGTGTTTATCAAACTGTTATTAATAAAGAAAGAAATTTAGAATACGAAGGTAAGTGCGTTCAAGTTGTTCCTCATATCCCTAGAGAAATTAGAGAAAGAATTTATAAGGCGGTTGAAAAAACTAAAGCTGAAATAATGGTGATTGAAATTGGTGGAACTGTTGGTGAATATGAAAATCTATTATTTTTAGAAGCTGCTAGAGTTATGAAGTTAAAAAATCCTGATGATGTTTTATTCGTAATGGTTTCATATTTACCAATCCCCAATAAGGTTGGAGAAATGAAAACTAAACCAACTCAACACGCGGTTAGAACTTTAAATACTGCCGGAATTCAACCAAATTTCATAGTAGCTAGATCAGAAAAAGATATTGATGACATTAGAAGGGGGAAAATTGCTGTCCATTGTAATGTTTCCAGCGAAGATGTTATTGCTGCTCCAGATATTGACTCTATTTATGAAGTCCCTATTAATTTTGAAAAAAATAATTTAGGAGAAAAGGTTTTAAAAAAATTAAAATTAAAACCTAAGGCCAATAAAGAATCAAAAGAAGGCGCTAATAAATGGGTAAAAATGATTTCCGATATTAAAAGCTCCAAGAAAGAAATTAAGATTGGTATTGTTGGAAAATATTTTGCTACTGGAGACTTTTCCCTTAGTGATTCATATATTTCAGTGATTGAGGCCATTAAACATGCTGGAGCCTTTAATAAGGTAAAACCTAGATTAGAATGGATTGATACCGAAGATGTTGAAAAAAGGGGTGTTAAATGTCTGAAAGATTTGGATGGAATAATTGTTCCTCAGGGTTGGGGTAGTCGTGGTTCTGAGGGTAAAATTGCCACTATTAAATATTGTCGAGAAAAAAAAGTTCCATATTTTGGATTATGTTATGGAATGCAAATGGCTGTAATTGAATTTGCTAGAGATGTTTGTGGTTTAAAAGATGCTGTCTCGGAAGAAATTAATCCCAATAGTAAAAATTTAGTTATTCATATTATGCCCGGACAAGCTGAACTTATTAGAGAAAAAGGATACGGAGGGACTATTCGTTTAGGAGCTTGGCCTTGTAAATTACAAAAGGGAACAACTCTTCAACAAGCTTATAAAAAAATGAAAAAAGCCGATACTGTTTTAGAGCGTCATCGTCATCGTTATGAATTTAATAATGATTATCGTGAATTATTTACTAAAAAAGGTTTAATAATTTCAGGGACTTCTCCAGATGGAAAAATTGTTGAAGCTATTGAATTAAAAAATCATCCCTTTTTTGTGGGGGTCCAATTTCATCCTGAATATATTTCTCGACCCTTAGATCCCCATCCTTTATTTGTTGAATTTGTTAGAGTAATAAAGAATAAAAAAGCAAAATAAAACTTATTAAAATACAATAAAAGCCATCTTAATTGATGGCTTTTTTGAATTAAAAAAGGGTTGTCATTTTTGACAACCCTTGGGTTTATGATGGGTGGTTCGCTTAAGCTATTCAGCTATAAACGTTACCATATTACTTACTCCATCGTCAACCGTCAATCCATGGCGCAAAAACCATACTTCTCTCGTACCATCTCTTTTGGAAATATTGTACTTAAGAGTGTGCCCGCGTTCAGATCGGATTGTGTAGTAAATGTACCCACCAGACACTTTTGTAATAGTGTAAGTAGCATCATTTTCTACATTTTCGTAAATTGTTTTCCCACCTGGTCCTACGTGTGGAATCGAAAAAGATTCCAACGATAACGGATTAGGGTCGGTTTGACTTCCATCCAAACTTAGTCTGAATGAGTAGTCATAACAATTTTCCCATCCCGGAGCTTCGGTTTTTCCAAGAAATTCTACCGGCTTAGGATTGCATCCTGGCCAGGTATAAGTTGTTCCGGGTGGAACTGGGTCAATATTTGAGCTACCATCAGGATTAAACTCATACTTTTGACACGATGTGCCGAGGGCGATTAACCCTCCTACGATTGCGATTAAAAAGAACTTTTTCATATCTGATTCCTCCTTTATTTTAAAATTATTAATTATTTACCTATCTATTCTATTAATAATTTTTTATTAACAGAATAGATAGGTATATCTAAATAATCTTATTTGGAAGAACCTTGATATAAATCTATTGTCTGATTTATAATATTATTCCAATTATATTCAGACAACATTTTATTATACACCATTTCTAAATTTTTGTCAAGACTTTCTTTATTGTCTCCATTTAAAAATAGTTTTAATTTATTTTCCAAATCAACCACATCTTTATTAACAAATGAAAAAGCATTTTCGCCCATAACTTCAACGTTAGCATCAATATCACTTATTAGTACTGGTAATTTATATGAAACAGCCTCTAATAGGGAAATAGATAGTCCTTCAGCTTCTGAGGGTTGAACAAACAAAGCAGCATTGGAATATAATTCATTCAAAACATCTCCACTTTGTCTACCAGTGAATATTATATTATTATTTTCTCTAGCCAATTCTTTTAGTTTATCAGTATAATCACCATCACCAACTATTACTAATTTTTTATCAGTGTTTAAGTTTTTGTAAGCCTCAATTAAATATTCCAAACCTTTATTTTTTACTAAACGAGAAACTGAGGTTATATAAGAATTTTTTTCTAATCCCCAATTTGTTTTTATTTTATCAGCCTTTACTATATTAGGTAGATTAACTCCGTTAGGTATATAACTTACTGAACGATTATATTTTTCTTCTACATATTTCTTTAAACTTTTTGAGACAACTATAACCTCATCAGCCATTTTGCAGCCAATTCTTTCTCCTAAAGCTAAATATGATTTAGCTAATTTACCCCATTTAGTATTGTAATAACATTGACTATGAAAAGTGAATATCACTTTTACTCTAGGGCGAAATAATTTTACTAACCAAATTAAAGAAGATGGTCCGATAGAGTGAAAATGTATAACATCAGCTTTCCGTTTGAAGACAAAATCTAAACAAGCTAAAAATGTATGACTAATAGCATCTAAATTTTTAGATTTAACGCTGGGAAGGGAAATAAGCTTAACTCCTTTATACTCTTTTAATTTTTTGTCAGTATAATTATAGCGAGTATAGGCATTAACCTCATATCCCAATTTAACCAGTTTAGTAGCTAAATTATCAACGTGAGTTTCTACTCCGCCACCAACAGCTGGTATTCCTTTTTGTCCTACTATGTATATTTTCATATATTTATTTTATGTTCATATTATATCATATTTATTAAAATATGTCAATAGCTATAACAAAAATAAAAAACCCCATAAAATATGGGGTTCTGTCAAGAAAATTTTTTGAATTTTTATATCATTATAACCATTTTTTTCTTCTAAAAAATATTAACATAATTGAGCCTAATAATAACATGAATATTGATATAACAATAAAATCAGAAATTCCATCTCTGGTTTTTAACGGATTGGGTTCTAAGTTCATCCCCAGCATAGAGGCCATCAAATTTAAAGGCATTAAAATAACAGAGACAACTGTTAAGGTCTTCATAATATTATTTATTTTATCGCTGGTAATTGATTCACTGGTATCATGAAGAGAGTCGATAATTTCTTTTTGAGTTTCAGAAAACTCCCAAATCCTTTGACTGTGAATAGCTAGGTTATCATAATAATTAATAATCTTTTCTTCCGAAACCAAACTACTTTTCATTTCAGTTAATTTTTTCATAATATTCTTATGATTCTGAATAATGCGACGAATATTAATAATATTTCTTTTTAGTTTTAATAGTTGAGCAGTAATTATTTTTTGTTTTTGAGAAAAAATAATATCTTCAACTTCGTTTATTTCAATATTATTTTGATCTAATAACTCATATGAATCTTGAATTAATTTTTCTAAAATTTCATATAATAAAATAGCTGAAGATTCTAATTTGTATGATTCTAAAAAAATAGTATCTTTTTGACAATAATCAAAAAAGTCATTTAAAGATTTAGTTTTACCATCATGAAGAGTTATTAGATATCCATGGCCGATAAAAAATTCTATTTCTCCAGGCACAACTTGTTGCTCTTTATTTAAGACGGGGAAGTGGAGAATTACAAAAAGATAATCTTTGCCTTGGTATATAATTGGTCTTTGGGCTGTTATTTTTTTAAGAGAGGCTCTTAAATATTTGTCCTCAAAATCAAATTCTTTTTTTAAATATTTGATTTCTTTATTTTCGGGATTAACAATATTATACCATTTTATCTTTTTAGCATCTCGGGGATTGTCTATGGTAAGGACTTTAATTTTTTTAGATATTTGTTCAAAATTATCCATAATAATTTTTTTATTTTTTAGAGATATTTATAATTTAATTTTAACAGATTTTTAGAAAATAAAAAAGCCCTTCTTGTTGAAGGGCTTTGCCGGCATATTTAAAACTTATAAATGAAGCTTTAATGTGCTGGTTGGTATGTAATACAGGGTTGACTGGGAAACGAATTGATCCTGAACAAATGTTAGGCCAGTGCCGGTTCCGAAATCAAAGGTATAATATCCATTTGCTGGGGCCAGTGGTAGGGCTACATGCCAATAACCACTTCCAGCCGAGGTTGGAGTCATCTCGGTAAAACCTAATTCGTCATCATCTGTTTTATAACGAAATACCGGGCTCTCACTTAAAGTAAAAAACCATAAATGAAGTAATCCAGTTCCAGGATTTACAGACATTAAAACAATGGGTAAATCTTCGCCGTAATCAGCTGAAGAAGTTGAAGCTCCTATTGGAGTTACAAATGTTTCTCCCGGAGGTAATGCTAAGCCATTTTTTAAATTGGCCTGCAAGATGTCCGTTAATGCCGGTGGGGCATCTTGGCATTTGTAAGGATCGTCCGGATCGGCGTTAAACCAAACCGGATCCGTACCTTCCATGCGGCCAGCAATGAATTTTACATTTAAAGCTTCGTTTCCGCTAGGTGGATAAGCAAATGTGATATCAATGCTATCCGTTCCAACAAAAGAAACACCATCTAGTTGTGGAAGATAAGTAGCATCAACATCATCACCCAATTCGGTTATACGAAAAAGAATGTCATCGTCCAACACATAAATCGGACGATTTATTCTAAATGTATAATGAAACATGGTTCCATCAAATGTTGAACCAACGAATCTAGTTCCAACTTGCGAAGCGGTTGGATCTCCACCAACAATAATTGTTATACTCCAATCAACTCCAAAAGAGGAAATTGCCAGTGTATACGTTCCGGTATACATAAACTGAATTGTCAATTGATCCGAAGTCCATTCTCCGGTTTGTGGGCCCGATAAGGTCCAGGTTACTGATGTAAGCGGATCAGTCCAAAAGGCGCCATTTAGCGTTGAATCTGGCAAAAAAACTACCTGACCATTAGCTACGGCCTGTCTTTCGGTGATAACCTCACCATCTACTGTTCTTTTATAACTCATCATAATGTTCGGCATTTCTGGCCGATTTAACTCTTTTTGACACGAGCTGCCAAGGATGGCTAAAGATCCTAATAATACTGCGATTACCGCAAAAAACAACGTTTTCTTCATGATTTCTAATTTTTAGTGAAACTTATTTTAATTGTTTAGGAACTATTTTTGTGCCAACCTTACTACAAAAAAAATATTTTGTCAATAGGTAGGTTTACTAAAAACTTTATTTATTATATAATCAATAAAAATAGATATTAAATATATGATTAACATTTTAGGAGTTGATATTGATAATAATTTAAATAGGGAGGAGTTATTTTTAAAAATTAATGATTTTTTAGACTCTGATAAGCAAAATTATATAGTAACACCCAATCCCGAAATAATATTAAAAGCCTCTAAGGATGAGGAGCTTTTTTATATTTTAAATAAAGCTGATTTATCTCTGGCTGATGGTTTTGGTTTAAAGATTGCTGCTTTTTTAAATGGTAAAAAATTAAATAGGTTTACTGGGGCTGATACTATTTTAGATATTTTTGAAATTGCTCAAAATAGAAAAAAGAAAGTTTTAGTTATTAATAATAAAAATGGGTTATCTTCTTCTTCGGAAATATCAATCGCTTTATCCAATAGATATCCAAATTTAAAATTCTTAATAGAAGATTGTGATTTGAGTTATAGTATCAATAATCAACCCAAAGAGCTTATTAATTTTAATTGGAGAAAAAATAATCTTTTTACTAGATTTGCCAAAAAAATTGAAAAAAAAATAAATGATAAATTAGATTTTTTAGTTCATAACAAATTATTAGAATTTGAGCCCGATATTTTAATTTGTAATTTTGGTGCTCCTTATCAAGAAAAATTTATTTGGCATAATTTTAAAAAAATAACTTCTATAAAATTAGCTATAGGTATTGGCGGAGCTTTAGATTTTTTAACAGGCAAAATTAAACGAGCTCCTAAAATTATGAGAAGAATAGGGCTGGAGTGGTTATGGAGATTTTTTAGACAGCCTTGGAGATATAAAAGAATGTATCAAGCAGTATTAGTTTTTGCTTGGAAATTTTTTTATTGGAAATTTATTTCTCCTTTGTTTTATAGAAAAAACGTTGCCTGTGTATTATATCGAAAATTTAATATTCCTTATATTGCTTTAGAAAACAAGACTCGGGATCCCTTAGAAAATTATCAAATATTATTAGTAGAAAGAAGTGAAGAGCCAGGTCATTGGCAATTACCTCAAGGAGGAATAGAATCGGATAAAATAAAATTAGCTGGTAGTAGGGAATTATATGAAGAATTGGGTGTGACTAATTTTACTCCTAAAAAAATATATAAAAATTTATTTAAATATAAGTCTAACAGGAAAGGACGTTATGGATTTAAAGGGCAAAAACAAAGTTTATTATTAGCTGAATTTAAAGGCGATAATAGTGATATTAAGATAAATTATTGGGACCATTCTGACTGGAAATGGGTTAAGGCCACTGATTTAGTAAATGAAGTTCATTTGCTAAGAAAAAAAGGCGCTGAAATATTTTTTGCCAAATTTAAAGAATATATTTTAGGAAAAAAATAAAAATTAATTATATATAAATATGAATGAAAACATTAGATTAAGATTCGCTCCATCGCCAACTGGATTTTTACACATCGGCAATTTAAGATCTGCTTTGTTCGGTTATTTATTAGCTAAGAGTTTGGATGGTTCTTTTATCTTGCGAATTGAAGATACTGATCAAAAAAGAGAAGTCGAAGGGGCAGTTAATAGCTTAATAGATATTTTAAGTTGGATAGGGATAAAATTTGACGAAGGTCCTCATATTGGAGGTGATTATGGTCCATACGTTCAAACTCAAAGATTAGATATATATCAAAAATATGTTCAAGAATTATTAGATAAAGGAGAGGCTTATCATTGTTTTTGCACCGAAGAAAGATTAGAAGAGATGCGCAATAAACAGCAGGCTAATAAGGAAGCTCCTAAATATGATGGCCATTGCAGACATCTAACTAAAGAAGCCGTAGCTGAAAAAATAAAAAATGGAGAAAAATATGTCATTAGACAAAAAATTCCAACTAATTGTTGCGTGGAGGTTTATGATGAACTTCGAGGTAAGATCGTTTTTAAATCAAATGACTTAGACGATCATGTTTTAATAAAATCTAACGGGATTCCAACTTATCAATTTGCGGCTATAGTTGATGATCATTTAATGAATATAACTCATGTTACTAGAGGTGATGAATGGTTGGCTAGTTTCCCAAAAAATGCTTTATTATATAAATCTTTTGGCTGGACAATGCCTAAATACATTCATTTACCACTAATACTAAACAAAGGGGGTGGAAAATTAAGTAAAAGACAGGGGGACGTTTTTGTAGAGGATTATCGAACAAAGGGTTATCTACCAGAGGCTATCATTAATTTCTGCGTCTTATTGGGCTGGCATCCCAAGGATGATCAAGAAATTTTATCGCTCGATGAAATTATTGAGAAATTTTCAATTGAAGGAATGGGTGTTTCTCCGGCTGTGTTTGATTTAGAAAAATTAGATTATTTAAATGGGCATTATATCCGTCAAAGAAGTATTGAAGGATTAAGAGAATTGTGTCGACCATATTTATTACAAGAAGGCCTAATTACCAAAGAAACTAAAAATGAAATAATTGACAGAGTGGTGATGATAAGCCGAGATAGATTAAAAAAGATTGAAGATATCGCCAGCTTAACTCATTATTTATTTATAGAAGAAATTGCTTATGAGGAAAATTTATTAATTTGGAAAGAATTAACCATTGAAGAAGTTAAAAATAATTTAAGAGAAATTTATCAGATATTTGATAATATTAAAGAAGATGATTGGAATAAAGAATATTTAGAAAAAACAATTATTGAATATTTAAAAGAAAATAATAAAAAAAATGGTGACTATCTTTGGCCACTTCGAGTTTCTTTGTCGGGACAAAAAAATAGCCCTAGTCCCTTTGAATTAGCTTGGGCCCTGGGAAAAGAAAAAAGCTTAAAGAGAATACAAAAGGTTATTATTTAATTTTTTCCGGTTTAATAGAAAAAGGAGCAAAACTGAGTCGATGAATAGGGCAGGGACCATAAAGACTAATCATTTCCATGTGAAATTTGGTTCCATACCCTTTATGTTTATCAAAGCCATATTGAGGATATTGTTGATGAAATTTTTCCATCATAAAATCTCGACTGACTTTAGCAATAATAGAGGCCATAGCAATACTAAAAATAGAATTATCTCCAGAAATTATAGCTTGTTGAGAAATTTTAATTTTTGGAATAGTAAATTTTCCATCAACTAGAATAATGTCAGGATTAAGATTTGTTTTTAATAAGGCTTTCTGCATAGAAATAAAGGTAGCTTGCAAAATATTAACCCTGTCAATTATTTGATGATTACAAACCCCAATTTCCACAGCTTTAACGTTATTTTTGATAATCGAAAAAAGCTCTTGTCGATTTTTAGCACTTAATTTTTTAGAGTCTCTTACTTTTTCTAATTCTGGAGTTATTTCAAAGTTCTTATCAATAATAACACAAGCACTAACTACTGGGCCAGCCAATGGTCCACGACCAACCTCATCAATGGCAGCAATTAAGTTATTGCCATTATTAAACAATTCTTTTTCTTTTTCTAAATTCATATTTAATTATTTTAACATAATTATGACTTTCAATAAAGAACAACAAGAAATCATCAATAATGTCTTTGGGTCTTATTTGATTAATGCTCCAGTTGGAACTGGAAAAACTACAGTTTTAACCGAAAGAATAGTCAGGGCTATGGAAGAGGGAATAAAACCGAGTGAGATTTTAGCCTTAACTTTTACTAATAGAGCCTCGGAGGAAATGAAAAGTCGAATCAAGGAAAGAATTGATGATAAAAATGATTATGATGCTTTGTCTATTAATACCTTTCATGGTTTCTGTGCTTATTTTATTAAAGCTGAATCAAAAAATATAGAAATAAATCCTGATTTTATAATTATAGACGAAGATGAGCAGATTGATATTGCTAAAAATATTTTGGCTAAAGATAAAAAAATATTTATTGAAAATAATCGCGATATCTATAATATTTTAGAATCTATTTATAAATATAGAATATCTTTGATACAGTCAGAAATGGGACACAATATCAAGATTAAAGAATTGGAACCCGAATTGATTAATTTTAGCGAACAGTATTCAGAAGAATTATTGAAACAAAATGCTTTAGATTTTAACGAATTAGTTTTATTAACTTTAAAAACTTTAGTTTTTAATCAGGAGGTTAGTGGCAAATGGTCCGATCGTTTTCGTTTTATTCAATTAGACGAATTTCAAGATACTCATTTATCTGAATATTTGGTAATTAAAGAATTAGCGAAAAAGCATAAAAATATTTCTTTTATTGGAGATATTGATCAGACTATTTATAGTTTTAGAGACTCACGTCCAATCTTTATTGCTCAATTATTTAAAAAACATTTTGCTCCAGTCAGAGAATTGTCCTTAAAAATTAATTACCGATCTAACCCCAATTTAATAAAAGCTTTTTTATCAGTTCTAGGTAATATGGAAAATTCTCAAACCAAGGAATTAAATGACTACGGACAAGATTATGATAAAAAAAATGGAGACAAATGTGTTAAATTATTTAGGGGATATAATTTTTCTGAAGAAGTCCTGTGGGCTATAGATAATATTAAGAAAATTAAAGAAAACAATCCTAAGGCTAAAATTGCTGTTTTAAATAGAACTAATCGAGCTATTGGGGAAGTGGCTCAAATATTTTCTCAAAATAATATTTCTTTTTTAACAGTTGATCAATATGATTTTTTTAAACGACAAGAGATAAAAGATATATTTGCTTATTTAAAAATATTAATCAATAAATCAGATTTATTTTCCGCCAAAAGACTAATTGAGAGACCAGCTAAAAATATTGGGGAAGAAACTTTAAATAAAATTAATGAGGAGGGCCGAGAATGTGGTTTAAATTTATCAGACTTTCTTAGTTTTAAAAATTATAATTTTATAGAGCCGTATAATCAATTGATTGAACAACATGATAATGGTAGAATTGTTGTTTTAGATACAGAGACCACTGGTATTAATCCGGCTTCCGATGAAATAGTTCAGATTTATGCTAGAGAAATTATTAATGGTAAATTAGGTCAAGAATTTCATCATTACTTAAAAAATACTAAGTCAGTCGGTTCGGCTTATTTTGTTCATAAAATTAGTGATGAATTTTTAAAAGAGAAGGGCGAAGATCCAAAAAAAATATTAAAAGAATTAAAAGAATTTATTGGAGACTCTATTATCTCTGGTCATAATGTAATTTTCGACTTAAACATGATTAAGGAAAATTCAAAAAGATATAAAATTGATATTGATTTCAAAAATTATTATGATACTTTGGATTTATCTAGAAGATTTTTGAATTTAGATAGTTATAAGTTAAGTAATATTGCCAAGCATTTAAATTTTAAAAGTGCTACTCATAGCGCTGATGATGATGTGGCTGCCACTATCGATTTGCTAATACATTTAATAAAAATATTAAAAACTGGAATAGAAAAAAGAATTGCTTTGTGGAATAAATTTAAAAATAAGTTTATAAATATTAGTTCCAATTTAAATAATTGGGAAAAAGAATTAGATAAAAAAAGACCAGCTGAAATGTTAGAATTTTTGTGGAAAGAATCCGGACTAAAACAATATTATTATCAAGATAAAAACTTCGAACAAAGAGATAGGTCTTTCCAGACTTTAAAAACCTTTTTTCAGGGAAGAGATGATGCTTCTTTGCCTATTAAAACTTCTTTACATAATTTAATCCACTTCTCTGGGTTGGTAAAAAATATTGATTTTTTAGGACTAGAACAAGGCAAAATTCCAATAGTAACAATCCATCAGGTTAAGGGCCTAGAATTCGATTATGTATTTTTATTAGGCTTAAATGAAGGTAATTTTCCATTATTTAGAAGTGATAATATAGAAGAAGAAAAACGCCTTTTTTATGTAGCTCTAACTAGAGCCAAACAACAAGTTTTTCTTTCTTATAGTAATTTTAATAGGCGTTTTGATCGAGATTATCCAGCCTCCAAAAGTCAATTACTTAATTTAATAGATCAAAAATTTATAGAGGAATTATAAGACCTTGCCTTTTTATCAAAAATATGTTATTGTTTATTAACAAAAATATGAATAAAAATTATAAAAAATTTTTAATTTATTTCTTGGGACTTTTTCTAGTTTCAGGTCTTTTTTTATTAAAATCAGATTCTGCCATTGGACAATATTCTAGTATTGATTCCGAAATCGAAGATTTAAACAGTCAAATCCAAACCCAAAGAAAGCAAATGGAGGCTTTGCAAAAAAAACAAGCTGAATATGCCAAATTAATTAAAGAAAAAGAACAAGAGCAAGATAGTTTGCAGAATCAATTAGAAATTCTAGACACTAGGTTAAAACAATCAGAATTAGAAATTGATGAAGCTACTTTAGAAATAAGCAAAAATAATTTGGAAATAAAAAAAATTGAAATAGATTTAGAAAACAAAACTGAGCAAATAGAAAAAGAAAAGGAGCATATTGCCACTTTACTAAAATTAATATACAAACAAGGAGAAACTAGTCCTCTAGAGGTTATTTTATTAAATAATTCTTTAGCTGACTTTATAAATCAATTAACTTATTTAGAAAATACTAATGAGGAAATAAGTCAAAGTTTAGCTACTTTAAAAATTGGGAAAGAAGAAATGGATGAACAAAAGAAAGTTTTAGAAGAGAAAAAAAATAAATTAGCTGAATTAAAAAAAGAATTAGAAAATAAGAAAAATATTTTAGACGGTGAAATAACCAATAAAGAATTTATTTTATCCGAAACACAGCAATCAGAAAAGGAATATAAAAAATTATTGGATAGAGCAAAAAAGGAGAACGATCAAGCTATGGCAGATATTTCTTCATTAGAAAGAACCGTTCGAGAAAAATTAGCCAAAAAAGGAGATAGCGGAATTCAAGAACAAGTAAGTGATTTTGCTTGGCCAGTAACTAAAAATACCATTACAGCCACTTTTCATGATCCATCTTATCCTTTTAGGAAATCAATTGGAGAACACTCTGGGATTGATATTAGAGCCTCTCAGGGCTCTACCTTAATGGCTACTGCTTCTGGTTATGTTGCTAGGGTTAAATTTGATGGCAGTACTAATTATGGATATATTATGATAATACATGATGATACTTATTCTAGTGTTTATGGACATGTTTCGGCTGTAAGTGTTAAAGAGGACCAATATGTAACCCAAGGACAAGTAATTGGAAGAACTGGAGGTGCGCCTAGAACTCCGGGAGCTGGTCCTTTTTCTACAGGACCTCATTTACACTTTGAAATTAGAAAAGATGGAATTCCGGTTAATCCTTTAAATTATTTACCATAAATTTATATACTTTGAGAACTTTAGAATTGATTAATTTAAATGTTTTTCAATGTTATCCTCGCATAACAGGGAAGACAGCTTTAAAATTTTTAGGTTCGGGAAAGGTTTTCGGAATCGAAAAATCTGAAAAAATTCCTATTTCTTTTTATGGATTAAAAAAGGTTGGTAAAAAAAATAATCTTTTTCATCACAGAGGAGAAAAATATCGTTGGATCATTAAAAAAGGGGAGATTTTTTCTTCATCTTTGAGTAAAATCCATTTAAAAGATGATTATTATCTAGAATTAATAATAATTTATCTTTAAATAAATATCGGACAATAAGTCCGATTTTTTATAAATATTATAGATATTTTTTGAGATAATTAAAATAATCTAACTTATAATGATACTCCTCTATCTCTTCTGCGAAAAAATTATTTTCTTTATTTATATTATCAGATATTATTAAAAGTGGTTCAATTTTTTTAAAATCTGTTATAGATAAATTTTTAAACTCTTTGTTTCTATATTTTTTAAAAATATCCTGAACAGATTTTTCTGTTAAGGACTTATTATAATTAATTTTATTATTGGCGAAACTAAAAAAACAAAGTCATTTATAGAAAATTTAAATTTTTTATAATATTCTAAAATATTATTTATTATTTCTATATTTTCTATTTTTTTATCAATTATTATATTTTTGAATCTTAGTTTTAATATATCCTTTGTCTTTAAGCCAGAATAGTACAGTAAAGTTAGCAAGTATTCATTTCTTTTTTTTATTATTTCACTTTTATTATCCTTTTTTATATTTATAATAAAATCTTTTAAAGCATTAGGATAAATTTTATTTTCTTTATTTTTTATTGTTTTTATTTGAGAAAAAGAATCGTCAATTTTTATATTTTTTTTGTCTAAAAAATTTATATATCTCTTTAGTGAAGAAATATATAAATTTATAGTTCTGTCAGACTTTTTATTTAAATTAACTTGTTTATATTTTTTTATATCAGAATTATTAAAGTCATTATAGTCTATTTTGTTATCGCTTAAATATTGTAAAAAATCTTTTATAGCAAAAAAATAAGAATTTATACTGGATTGACTATAACCATTCTTGCTCAAAAAACAAGTGAAGTTTTTTAAAAGATTGTTCATATTTTTATTTCTAAAAGATAATTATTGCTTGGTATTATATGCAGTATATAATTATTCATTTTATTCAGATTGCATAATAATTTATAGATATTTACAGTTCCGACCTCAATATATAAATTTAATTTTGGTATTAATAAGTCAGCTCTTCCATAAAATAAACAAGGTTCTTTTTCTGTCTCATATCCATTTTTTATAAAAAAATGATCTATATTTTCTATAAAAGAATTATGCCAAAAAGATCCATGTTTTAAAATCTTATTTTTCTCTATTATAGGATTATTTTTTATATAAATTTTTTTTATTTTAATTTTTTTTTCTAATATTAGAATAGCAATTTTTCTAAAAATACAATTAGAGCATTTAATTGGATCATTGCTTGAGAAAGGGGATTGATCTATATTCTCCCTTAAAAATAAAGCAATCTTATTTATTTTTTCCTCAGTTTTGATCCATTCATTTATCATATTTTAAAAATATTATTTTTCAAAACCTCTTTGAGAGTGGATCTTTCTATGTATATCTCTCAATTGTTTTTTTGTAACATGGGTGTATATTTGAGTGGTAGCGATATTTTTATGACCTAAAAATTCCTGAACCAATCTTAAATCAACCCCTTGAGAGAGTAAATCTGTGGCGAAAGAGTGTCTCAGGGTATGAGGAGTTGTCATTATTGGTAATCCAGCTATTTTTACATATTTTTTAACTATATTATCAACACTTTTGACAGTTAGTCTTCTTGATTTGTCGGAATTTTGAGCTGGTTTCCAGTAATTAATAAATAGAGCTTCATCAATATCAAATCTAGAGTCAAGATATTTTTTTAACCAATGAACGGCCCTTTTTGAAAAATAAACAGTCCTAACTTTACTACCTTTGCCAACGACAACAATTTCTAGATCTTCTGTGTTTTTATCAATCTTAATTTGATCTCTATTCAAATTAACCAATTCCTGAACACGTAATCCAGTAGAGAAGAATGTTTCAAGCATAGCCCTATCACGCATTCCTTGTTTTGTGCTAGTATCAGGAGAATCTAATAATTTTTCTACCTGTGATAAATTTAAAAAATTAACCTCTTTGTCTCTAGTGTCTTTGGCTAATTTTATTTTGCTGGGAGGCAGGGAAGTAATATTCTTTTCTAAAAAATATTCCAATAATGACCTTAAAGCAATTAAATATAAATTTTGCGTAACTTTCTTTAATTCGGTTTTAGTTCTAATACTTTTATTTCTAGATAGATATAATCGATATCTCCAAACGTGTTCATCGGATAAATCCTTAGGCTTTAAAGTTTCGAGTCTATTATTTTTTAACCAGGAAAAAAAATCTCCTAGAAATCTAGAATAGTTTTCTTGAGTCTTATTAGCCAAACCTTTCTCTATTTCACAATAGTTTAAAAAGTCAGTTAAATGTTTTATTATAGGCTTAGCGCCTGGGGTAGCAGACATAATTTGATATCTCTTACTTCTTATTATGTATATTAATTAACCTTATATATTAAATAATACTTAATCAATGCAATTAAGTCAAGATTTGCAGTGTCTATACCTAAACTATATTTAATCCCATTATGTTTATTTCCGGAGTAAATAAAAGTAATATTTTTAAAATAATTAAAAATACTCCTATTGTGACTAAACAAAAAATAAAAATCGCTAAAATAAAAACAAATTTAAACATTCCTTCACCCATACTTTTATATTAATTAATAATAAAAAATTTTATCACCATACCTAAGATCTATGTATTTTTTACCCCTTAAGTCTTCCCCTAGCTCTTTTTTTAACACAAAAAAGCGAGATATCTGGTCAGAATACTCATTTTTAAAGCTAAAATAGACCTCTAGGTCGTTATTTAACCTAATTTTGACAGTATTATACTCTTCATCCAAAATAACGTTTTTAAGACCAAAATCACCACTGATATCGATGTCATTATATAGTTTAATGGTAAAATCAATATATTCTTGATCTAATTTTATCCTTTTTTGATCATCGCTAACCTTATTTTTACCAATATTTTCTATTATTGGATATAGATTTTCTTTTTTATAGTTTTCATCTAATATTAAACAATTATTAGAATTTTCAGAAATAATCTCTCGATATCCTTCATTTTTATCGGTATTATCAATTTCATTAATTGCTATATCTTCTTCTGTGCTAGAAGAATTAGAATCAATAATAACCGGTTTAATCTTGCTTTTAAGCTCTTCTATATAATTACAGCTATAAGAATGATCTATTATATAACCTTCGGAATCAACAAAAAAATAAATATTACTTTCAAAAAAAATAAAAGATTGAGTTCTTTCTTCTATGTCTATATTTAAAGCTCTTTTTAAAAGCTTCTTTTCAACATACACATTTTTAAAATTATATTCTTCTAAAGATTTTATTAAATTATTTTTATTAAAAAATATTAAATTTTCCTGCTTTATAAAAAATTTTTTATTATTTTTTTGTTCTAAGACTATATTTTCTATCCCTGCTTGATCTATTCTAAATAAGCCTTTTATTTCAATGTTTCTAATATTAAAAAAATTAGAAAATATTGAAATAATGGGTAAAATTAATATAATTATTAAAAATATTAAAAAAAACCAAAAAATATTAAAATCTTTTTCTTTTTTTGATCCCCGAAAAGACCCCGAAAGGGTTTTTTTATTTCTCTCAGAAAAGGAATAATTTGTTTTAGTTCTTGGCTTCATGTCTTATAATTAAACAATAACTCTTTTTATATTAGAATTTAACCTTATAAGCATTTCATAGCTTATAATATCTATTTTTTTGCTTAAGCTTTCTATGGAGTTTTCCATATCCTTTATTTCGGATATAAGCTTAACTTCATCTCCAAGCTTCACTTCCCTGTCCAAACAATTTATACAAGTAAGATTCATACAAACTTTCCCAGCTATTTTACCCCAAAAAACCTCATTTTTATTAGTGAATAAAAATTTTGCACAATTAGAGAATCTTCTGTCCAAGCCTTCAAAGTAACCAAAGGGTATTGTAGCTATATTTAAATCTTGTTCAGCCTTAAAGTCATTACTATAAGAAACTTTTTCTCCAGCTTTAACTTTATGAAAAGAAGTTATAGTGGAAAAAACTCGTAAAGCAGGCTTTAATTTTGCTGTTAAATTACTAAAATCATCACCATTGAAGGGATTATATCCATAAAAAGACAAGCCTGGCCTAAAAGAGTTTAGTCTATTGTTTTTTAATAAAAAAACTCCACCAGAATTACCTAGATGGATCCATTTTGGATAAATCTTATATTTATTTAAGACATCTAATCCCGATAAAAAGACCTTTTCTTGCTGTTTATTAAAATCACTGCTGGAATTATCAGATTCAGCCAAATGAGAGCAAAATCCGACTATATTAACCCTTTCTAGGTACTTCAGATTATCTTTAATGAAGATATCCAGATCATTAATCCCCTCTCGATTCATTCCAGTATTTAAAAATAGATGTATTTTTATTTTTCTGCCAAATTTTTTAGCTAAATATTTCAAAGTTTCTTGATTATATACCACAAACTCAGTTCTTTGAAACTTACAATACCTATAAGCTTTAAGAGGCATTTCGTTTAATATCAAGACATTTCTACTAAAATATTTATAGACAATTTGGGCTTCTGGAAAAGAATCAACCGCCATCATTTTAACCCTAGTTTCATTTAAAATTTTAGAAACCTCTCTCAGTCCATGACCATAGGCATTAGACTTCAAAACCGGAAACATTTCAGCCTGCTCTTGCAAGGAATAAAGATAATTTAAATTATGAATTAAATTATCTTTCAATATTTCAATTTTATTTAAGGTTTGATATTTTGGCTTTATTATTCTTTTAAAAAATTCAATCATAGATATTATCTTATATTTACAACTCGTCCTTTTCCGCTAGATAATTTATCGCTTTCTAAATTAGTGTCAATATTTTTCAAATTACCTGACAATTCTTGGCCGACAAATTTATCTTTAACAGTAAACTTAATGTTTTCTAATAAATTTAAAACCTTCCCCAAATCATTTTCCCCTGGAATTAAAGTAATTTCAAAATTAGCTCGATATTTATTAGTTCCTCCCGACATTTCAGATATTTCCCAAATTAATCTTTTGCCAATTTCTCCATATATTAATCCCCCATCCAAAACTCTTTTGTTATTAGAAAAATAAACATTTTCTGGTAACTCAGCTGTTAAAGAAAAATTTTCTAAATCATTACCAGAATTATTAAACTCTAAAAAAATCCAATAATTTGTAGCCATGTCAACAGCCGGAGGCAAAGGACCAACACCCAATTGATCTCCTTGGGGACTATAATAATAACCTCCAACCAAGGTTGAGACCTGCGATATCATCTTATTTTTTTCTGAATTTAAAGAATATTTAATAATTTGATCAGCAATTTGATACTCTAAATCAGCTTTCAAAAATAATTCTTGATTAGCGTTAATCTGTCTTTGATCGAATAAAACCTCCAAATCAATAGACCCAGATTCTTGTGGTAATAAATCATAAATAACTAAAGAATTGTTATTTATTTTAGCATTTTTTAAATTAGAGCTATTTATTGAAGTTATAGAAAAATTAGGATTACCAGAAATTAAATTTATTTTAATATCCTTTAAAGATTCTAATCCTTCATTTTTGTAGTTTATGGAGTACTTTATCTTTTCACCTAAAACCACATTTTGCTTATTACTATTTATTGTCAAATTTAAACTAGGAGCTTTAACCGTAGAAGAGAATTCTTGACCTGATAAAGAAAATTCTTGTCCAAAAGAATTCAAATTTATTTTTGGGGTTATACTAATTTCGCCTTCCTTTTTAGGAATAGCCACAAAATCAATAGTTTTTTCTCCTAGAGCAGCCAGGTTGTCTATAATTATTTGCCCCTTGTCAATTGAATAATCAGACTTTTTAATTATAATATCATTTCCAAAATTTATTTTAATATTTTCTAGAGTGTTATCAGAATTATTTTTTATCAATAGCTTTCCATCAAATTCAGCATTCAAATATAAATTTTTATTAACGCTAGTTAAGAGATCAATGGCTTGTTTTTCTATGTTATAAATATAGGAATTATTAAAACCGCTACGCCCACATTGATCACAATTAAAATTAAAAGAAATTGTTTGGTGATCATCTATCCCCCCTTGTACTAATCCATTTATTTTTATTTTTCCATTTGAATTAATATCTAAATCACCCAAATTAAAAGAATTAATAGTTGGATCAAATAAATTATTAGGAGAAACTGATTCAAGTATAAAATTTTCTGGCAATAAAACACTAACAACGCTGTTATCAGCTTTGATATTAGATCGATATTCCAACTCAAAGGTGGTTAAAGAACTAGCTACAATATCCTCAGAACTTGGCTTAATGTTTAACATTATATTATCTCTATCTTTGGTTTTATTAAAAAGAAATAAAAATAAAATTAAGGAAGCTATTAATAAAACTAAGAAAATATCAGCAATTAAATGCCAAATATTTTCTTTATAATATTTTTCACTTCTTCTTTTAAGAGGATTTAAAACTAAATTTAGGTTTCCCACTACTAGATTACCACTTTTTTTAACATTAACCCTCTCCTTGTCAATGCTGACAGCATTATCAGATTCATTAGGCTCAATAATTCCAGAATTAATAGCATTAGCATCATTGTTTGGCGAGATAACTTCTAAACCGCCATTTTCTTGACTAACGAATTTTTTAGACCTTTTTTTATAATTTTTTTCTTTTTCCATATTTTTATTATTATATATATTATAGTTTATTTAATGATTTAAATCAATTTAAAAACTAATTGTTCCGACCAAAATTTCATCTACCTTATTATTATCCAGATCATCAGCCATCACTCTAAGACCAGAAGTAAAACTAGATTCATAGGCTAAAAATGATTTTAAAAATCGTCCATCTTTATTAAAAATCTTAACCTCAGGACTTCCCCCTACCCCTGGGGTGGTTATTATTTCTTTTTGTCCGTCCCCATCAATATCACCAATCGCCAAGGAAACTCCACCTCTAAAATTTTTATCATAAGCAAAAAAACCTCCAATCAAAGGTTTGCCATCCTTATTAAAAACTCTAACATGAGGACCTCCGCCAGTTCCGGCAGCTGTAATTATTTCCTTAGTCCCGTCGCCATCTAAATCCATAACAGCCACCCTGACCCCACCTCTAAAATTTTTATCATAAGCAAAAAAACCTCCAATCAAAGGTTTGCCATCCTTATTAAAAACTCTAACATGAGGACCTCCGCCTTGTCCGGCCCCGGTAATTATTTCCTTAGTTCCGTCGCCATCTAAATCTTCCAAAGCAAAAGAAATTTCCCCAATAAATTTTCCATCATAGGGCTTAAAATCTCTAATTTTAATATTGTTTTTATAAATAGAGATAATCCCCCGACTATTAACCAAGATCTCCTCTTGTCCATCATTGTCAATGTCACTAATCAAAATTTGAGAGTTAGCCGGATAAGCATCTAAATAAGCAAAAAAACCAGAACGAGTCTGTTTGCCATCTTGATCAAAAACTCTAATAAAATCACCATTATTAAAACTATTATTTTTTACCGTACCAAAACTAGAAGATCTTTTTAGCAGAATAATTCCGTCGTTGGGTTTTATTTTGACATAATTTATAATAGTTCCATTATTAACACTTCGGTCTTGAGTCCCATTTATTTTTTCAAATTCTTCCTGATTAAAAACATATAATTGCTCTTTGTTGGTAGAATTAACGATAGCCACCCCCTCTTCAAAGTCTCTTCGCCAAAGACCATTTTTATAACTAGTATTACCTCTATCTAAAATATTATAAGGAGCTGACTGAGCTCGACCCAAATCAACATCATATTCATCATACCACCAAACTTGGCCATGATCAGAATTACTAAAATCAAAACTAAAATATCCATGACTTTCCATTAAGGTACTAGTCAATCCAAATCTCATTAATTGATAATTTTGTCGATTATTATTATAAGAATTAATAACAGTGATATTGGGGCTGTTATTACTATTTTTTATACGAGAATAGGTTGAAATTGTCCCCCCCCAATCTCCGTTACTTTCCCAAGAAGATGGAAAACCTTCAAACATTACTCCATTTAAAAGATTCTGATATCCATCATAAACCTTGCCATTGCCTAAAATTAAATAATTATTTCCAACCAAGTCTCTAGTTTTTTTGAGCATTTTTTTTACTCCATCCGACCAGCTATTATTAATATAAGATATAGATCTAATTTGACCTTCGTTATTTATATCTAAATTTCCATTAACCCAACAAACATCCCCCCAAATATTATCATAAAAAATTCCATCCCATAACCCCGTAGAAAGTATTTCATTTTTTACAAATTCTGGTAAATAATCATTCCATCTTTGCCCCTTAGAATTAGTTTTAGCCCCATCACTAACATTTAATAAATAAGTTCCTTCCCAAAAACTAGCTCTATTTCCGTTTTTGTCTTTAAGCCACCAGCCATCATCAATATTGTTTATCAATCTTTTTCTTAAAGTGGCATATTGACTCCACTGATTTGAATAAATATTAGCATTAGCTTCCTGAGAAGTAATATAAGCTAAAATTATGATATTTGGGTTTAATTGTCTAATTTTTTTTAAATTATTTCGACTATTTTCTTGAACCTCCATATCTAAAATTAAAAGATCCCATTTAGCTAGCTCTGGGACCTCATAATCCGCAATATTCCATTTTAAAAAGTAATTAGCAGTTTTAGGGTAAATATTAGTTGCATTAATGGCTGAAGACTTTTCTGGTAGCAAAAAAAAGACTATTAATAGGGCTAATGGGATAAATTTTTTAAAAAAAATAGTCATTTTTAAGCAATAAAATTGATTGATTATATTAGAATAATGTAACACAAAAAGACAAATTTGGCAATATTAAATTAATATTTTAAGTTTATTATTGATATTTCTGGGAAATTAAATAATCTTAACGGTAAAACAACATTGCCTATTCCAGGGGTAACAAAAATATTAGTTTCAAAAATATTATAAAATCCCTTATTAAATCCATAGGCGCTAGGAATAATGTGCTTATAAAGCCAAGGAAGCCTAATTTGGCCAGCGTGAGTATGCCCCGATATCATTAAGTCAGAATGAAAACAATTTTTATTTTCAGAGCAATAATCTTTAATATCATAAATAGTATCAGGATTGTGAGCAATTAAAAGAGACAGGTCTATTTGTTCATTAAAATCATTTTTTTCTAAAACACTATAATCTGGTGAACCAACCCAAATATCTTCTAGTCCAACCAATCTAATAATAGAGTTATTGATTTCAATAGTTTTAATTTTATTATCTAACATTAAAACTCCCAGCATCTCCAGATTTGAAGTTAATTTCTGAGAAATATCTTTTTCTCCTTTCCCATAATCATGGTTACCTAAAACTGCCAATTTGATAGCCTTAATATTTTTTAATTCTAAAAATATAGAATAAATATTTTTATCATTTAAGTAATAACTAAAATCACCGGGGATAATAACAATATCAGGATTTATTTTATTAATTTTCTTTACCGCTCTTTTAAGAAAAAAATTATTATTATAGGCTCCTAGATGTAAATCAGAAATTATCACCAATTTTAATTCCTTTGATAATAATTCTTTCTCTTTAACACTAAGATCATATTTTTTTACATTTAAATAACTAGGCTCAATAAATCTAGACCAAATTAAAAATAAAGAAATTATAATTAAAATAATAATTTCTATTGACGTTTTTTTATTTTGAAATAATTTCCAAAATAAAAAACCTAAAAAAGGAAACAATAAATAAAAACTATAATAAAAAATAATTAAAATAATTCTAGTCATTATTTTTTTTCTTAATTATGGAAAGATTGCCAGGCATAAAGGTCCTTAAAACTTCCGGAACTATAATACTGCCATCAGCCTGTTGATTCTGTTCTAATATAGCTGGGATTAAGCGAGAAGTAGCCATACCGGAGGCATTTAAAGTATGGGGAAAATAATTTTTTCCATCACTATTCTTAACCCTAATATTCCCCCGACGAGCTTGGTAATCCAAAGCATTAGAGACGGAACTAACTTCTTTATAAATACCCATACTTGGAATATAAACCTCCAAATCGACTGTTTTAGCCATAGCCGAAGAACAATCTCCAGCGGCTAGGTTGCTAATTTGAAAATGTAAATCAAGCCCTTGTAACAATTCAGAAGCCTGTTGTTTCATTTCGTCAAAGGTTTTCCAAGAATCTTCTGGCTTCGTATATTGAAACATTTCAATTTTATTAAATTGATGTCCACGAATCATACCCCTTTCTTCTTGACGATAACTACCAGCCTCTCGACGAAAACAAGCCGAGTACCCAATATATTTAAAAGGCAAATCATTTTCCCTAAGAATTTCATCTCGATGATAATTACCTAACATCATTTCAGCAGTAGCATTTAAACACATTTTCTCATCTTTTAACCAAAAAAGATCTTCACCAAATTTTGGTAAATGACCAGAGGCATAAGCCGAAGCTTCATTTAATAAAAAAGGTGGAATTAAAAAAGTATAACCATTTTTTATATGAAAATTTATAAAATAATTTAATAAGGCCCATTCCAATAAAGCGCCGTCACCTTTATATATCCAAAAACCAGCCCCTGACATTTTAGCCGCTCTTTTGTAATCTATAATATCTAAGTCTTCGGCTAAATCAACATGATTTTTGGGCTCAAAATCAAAACTTGGCCTCTCCTTAAAGGCATAAACAACCTTGTTGTTTTCTTTTCCTCCGGAGACCACATCATCAGCTACTAAATTTGGCAAGGAAGATAATTCCTCTTTTAATCTATTTTCAATTTCAGTTAACTTTTCTTCCAGCTTTTTAATGTTAATATTATTTTCTTTTATTTTTTTAATAGTTTCTTCGTCAGGTTTAACTTTTGATAATTGATTTTTTTCGGCCTGTAAACCTTCTAGCTTGGGAATAATTTTTTTTCGATCATCATCTAGTGAAATAATTAAATCTAAATTTAAAACAACTTTATCCCCCATTCTTTTCCTTAAAGATTTTTCAACTTCATTTTTATTCTCTCTAATTTTTTTTATGTCTAGCATATTTTTATTTTTAATTTATAATTTGACCGCCGAAAGTTTTTAATAAGTTATCAACCACTTCCCCGCTATCCTTATTATTATCTTTTTTTATTTCCATACTTTCATTTACTAAAGCTTCGATACTTAAATCATTTTTATAAACATCCTTTAAAACACCCTCAATTATTTTTTTAATTTCTGGACTATCTAATCGATCTTTGTGAAACTTGTACTTAAAAGAAAGACAGATTTTTTTACCATCAACTCCATCTATGTTACAAGACTGCAAGACAAAGGACAAAGAATGATTTAAAGGCTTTAATTTGTTTAAAAATTCTGGCCAACGATTTTCTATTTCATCTAAGTTAATCCCAGAAATATTTTTTTTAGATACTTTTTCTTTTCTAATAGAACTATCTTCAATGTTGGATATTTTTTTAACATCAGAACCAGAGATATTTTTAATTGCTTCCAAAGAAGATAGAGTATTAATATAGGAAATATTGATGATAGCTAATTCTATTGGCATCTGGGGAATAAAAGAATTGGGCAACTCCTTTAAGGCTATTAATAACTCTTCAGTGATATTAACTAAATCCTCTAGGGAAAAGTTTTTATTAACATTATTAATTTTAATTTCTAATTTTTCATTCAAATCTAAGCCTAAATTACTTGATAAAGAATCGCTAACTTTATTTAAAATCATTTTTCTAAGGAGCTCTATTAAATCATTGAGAAAATTTTTTAAATTAACGCCACTACCAGAAATATCATTTATCATTTTAATAGCCAAAGAAACATCCTTTCGACTGAGGGCCTCTAAAAAATTAATATTTTCTTCAATATTGTTATAAGGAATGATTAAATTAGCACTATCTAAATTAATTTTATCTCCACTGATGGCAATAATTTGACTAAGTAAGCTTTCAGCATCACGCAAATGACCACCTGACTTTAAGGCTATTAATTCTAAAACCTCTCTATCAACCTCCAAGCTCTCATTTTTAATAATATAATCTAATTTTGTAACCATGTCATTAAGACTAATTCTTTTAAAATCAAATCTTTCACAACGAGATATAATAGTAGCTGGAACCTTATATATTTCAGTAGTGCATAATATAAAAATAACATTTTTAGGAGGCTCTTCTAAGGTTTTAAGCAGAGCATTAAAAGCTGACAAAGAAAGCATATGGACCTCATCGATAATAAAAACTTTAAAATTATTATTTGATGATTTTACTCGACTTAAGGCAATGATATTATCCCTAACATTATCAACGCCCGTATTGCTAGCGGCATCAATTTCAATAACATCTAAATTACTAAAATTACTAATACTTAAGCAGCTATCACATTCGTTGCAAGGCTCAAAACTATCCTTGGATCTATTTTGACAATTTATAGATTTAGCTAAAACTCTAGCCAGAGTAGTTTTTCCAACCGCCCTGGGACCACAAAACAAATAAGCATGAGAAACTTTATTATGTAAAATTTCATTTTGCAAAGTAGTTTTAATATTATTTTGTCCAACTATTTCAGAAAAATTTTGAGGACGATATTTTTGATATAGAACCGCCATATTTACTATTTATTTTTTATCTAATTATTACCCTTCTTGGCAAAGCCTTCAAAAGCTTTTAAAGTTTCAATTGGGGTTACAAAAACTATGGTATTAGATTGATCAGAAGAAATGTCATTAATAGATTGTAGAGTTCTTAGATGAAGAGCTCCATTTGAAGCAGCTAAAGTTTCAGCCGCCTTAGATAGATTTTCAGCCGCCGCTAGCTCTCCCTGAGAATTAATAATAACAGCTCTTTTTTCTCTTTCAGCTTCAGCTTGTTTGGCAATAGTTCTTTCCATTGATTCTGGCAAAACTACGTCTTTTAATTCTACATTATTAACCTTTAAACCCCATTCATCAGTTTCTTTATCAACAATTTCTCTAATTCTTTCAGCAATCTTATCTCTTTCTGCTAAAAGCTCATCTAAGGTTATTTCTCCAACTATATTTCTCATAGTAGTTTGGGCATATTGACTAACAGCATAATAAAAATTCTCTACTTCAATAACCGCTTTAGCAGCATCAGAAATTTTATAATACAAAACAGCATTAACAGTTACTGGGACATTATCTCGAGTAATAGCTCTTTGATCTGGAACATCAACCGCCTTTACTCTAATATCAATTTTTTTAAAAGTTTGAAAAACTGGCCACAAAAATCTCCAACCAGGATTCATGATCTCAGAATATCTTCCCATAGTGAACTTAACACCTCTTTCATATTGATTAATTTGCTTCAAAGACGCAAAGAAGAAAATTAATATAAAAGCTAATAAAATAATAACACCGCTCATAATTTTTAAATTAATTATTAGATTATAATATTTATAATTTTATTTTTAATATAGATAATTTTTTTTAGATTAGATGTTAGGTATGATTTTAATTTCTGATCATTTTTTATTAAATTAATAACATCTCCTTCTGGCAAATCTCTATCTATTTCAATGACTCCCCTGGTTTTACCATTGAACTGTACTGCTAAAGAAATTTTTTCAGTAGATAATAAAGCCTCATCATAGGAAGGCCATTTTTGCTGATGAATAGAAAAATTATTTCCAATTTTTTCCCATAATTCTTCGGTTAAAAATGGTGCAAAAGGAGCTAATATTAATAAAAATTTTTCAAAAGATTTTTTAGAAAAATTTTCTAATTGAGAAAAAATATTAACTAGAATCATTAATTGAGAAATGGCAGTATTAAATTTTAAATCTTCAATATCTTCCTCAACTTTTTTTATAGACTTATTTAATTCTAAAATTAAAGAATTGTCATCTAAAAAATCCTTCTCAATTGATATTTTTTCTGCCAAAGTTTCTACTCTATCTAAAAATCTTCTAACTCCAGCAATATTTTTAGTATTCCAAGGCTTGGAATCATGAAAAGAGCCCATGAACATCTCATACATTCTAAGAGAATCTGCTCCATACTCCAGAATTACATCATCAGGATTAACAATATTGCCTTTAGACTTGCTCATTTTATTACCATCTTCAGCTAAAATAATGCCTTGGTGTCTCAATTTTTTAAAAGGTTCATTAATATTAATATATCCATATTTCTGCAATACTTTAGTAAAGAATCGAGCATAAAGAAGGTGCATAACAGAGTGTTCAGCCCCACCAATATATATATCTACGGGCATAATATTGTTGATCTTTTCTTTATTGGAAAATTCTTGATTATTTTTAGAATCAAAGTATCTAAAATAATACCAAGAAGAGCAAACAAAGGTGTCCATGGTATCATTTTCTCTTCTAGCCTTAGATCCACATTTTGGACAAGTCACTTCATGAAAAGTTTTTGAGTCTGACAAAGGAGACTCTCCTGTTGGTCTAAAATTTACATCTACAGGAAGGATAACTGGCAAATTTTCTTCTGGAACCGGAACCTCGCCACACTTATCACAATAAATTATAGGAATAGGAGCTCCCCAATATCTTTGACGAGAAATTAACCAATCACGTAAACGATAATTAATTGATTCTTGCCCTAAATTATTTTCTTCTAACCATTGAATAATTTTTACTTTAGCCTCTGAGACTGATAAGCCACTTAAAAAATCAGAATTAATTAATTTTCCATCACCTGTATAAGCTTCACTTAAAATATCACCTCCGCTAACTACCTCAATTATTTCTAAATTATATTTTTTGGCAAACTCGAAATCTCTTTCATCATGAGCCGGCACGGCCATAACTGCTCCAGAACCATAAGTAGATAAAACATAATCAGCTACAAATATTTTTATTTCTTTTCCATTGACTGGATTAATCGCTTTTAATCCTTTAATTTCTAACCCCGTCTTTTCTTTGCTTAAATTAGTCCTTTCTATTTCGGTTTTTGTTTTAACTTCTTCAGCATATTTATTGATATCTAAAATATTTTCAATACAATCTTTAAATTTTGTCAGTATTTCATGCTCTGGATTTATAGCTACATAAGTACAACCAAATAAAGTATCTGGTCGGGTAGTAAAGACCTCTAAATTATGATTATTATTAGATTCATCTTTAATTTTAAAAATAACCTTAGCTCCAGAACTTTTTCCAATCCAATTAGATTGAGCCAGTTTTGTTGATTCTGGCCAATCAATATCATTTAATCCATTTAATAATCCTTTTATTTTTTTTCCTTGATATTCTTGATCTTCTATAAAATCAGTAATCTTAAAAAACCACTGCTCTAAATCTTTTTGAATAACTTGACTGCCACATCTCTCACACACCCCTCCCTCTGATTGCTCATTGGCCAAAACAGTAAAACATTTATCACACCAATTAACTTTAGCCCTCCTCTTATAGGCCAAACCATTTTTATATAATAAAAGAAAAAACCACTGGGTCCATTTATAGTATTCCGGTTTACTAGTTTGAATTTCTAAATTCCAATCATACGACAAACCAACAGAATCAATTTGAGTGATAAAATTTTTTATAGCCTCATCAGTAGTCTTTTCCGGATGAACCCCAGTTTTGATAGCATAATTTTCTGCCGGCAATCCAAAGGCATCCCATCCCATTGGATGAATAACCTGAAAACCCTTCATTCTTTTGTATCGACTCAAGATATCAGAGGCAGTATATCCCTCAACATGACCAACATGAAGTCCTGACCCCGAAGGATAAGGAAACATATCTAAGCAATAAAATTTTTTATTAAAATCTGCAATCTCTGGAGTTTTATATAATCCAGAATTTCTCCATTTTTTCTCCCATTTTTTTTCAAAATCAAAGTGAGAAATCTCTTTTTTTTCTATATCATTATTCATATTTTCACTTGAATTATTACCACGTTATTATACCTTATTTTTTAAAAAATTCAAACTATTGTATTAGTCCACATTGTTTTGGAAATTAAACCATTATTTATTAAATAATCCA